>DAOQWY010000013.1:64947-91590 GCA_035342335.1 Bacteroidales bacterium | reverse complement strand
TGCCAACTGCCAATTGCCAACTGCCAATTGCCAACTGCCAATTGCCAACTGCCAATTGCCAACTGCCAACTTATTAATCCCTGGAGCTGAATTCCGACGGCAACACCTCAAATTGTTTCCTAAATGCCTCTGAGAAATGGCCCGGATTGGTAAAGCCCACATCATAGGCAATCTCCGCGATGTTTGCCGTTTTATGTTCAAGGAGCTCCGCCGCTTTATTCAGACGCAAAGCACGGATGTAATCGCTGGCAGGTAGATCGATCAGCGCTTTCAGTTTGCGGTGCAGTTGCACCCGGCTCAGGTGCACCGCTGATGCCAGCTCATCCACTGAAAACGCTGAATCGGACAGGCGGTTTTCTACAATGTGCTTCACCCTGCGAAGAAACTGCTCATCCATCGAAAGCAACTCAGCGGCTGGGGTTTCCGCTGCCCTGAACAAGCTTGCGCCCGCGGTTGTAAGATACCGTTCCCTGAGCCTGCGCCGCTGGGAGATCAGGTTTTTGATCCTGACCTGAAGCTCTTCCGGATCGAACGGCTTGGTGATAAAATCATCCGCTCCGGTCTCCAGCCCCTCGATCTTGCTTTCCATCCCAGCCTTGGCGGTCAGTATGATTACCGGAATATGGCTCGTCCGCTCATCCGTTTTCAACCTACGCGACAGCTCAAATCCATCCATCTCCGGCATCATCACATCGGTCAGCACCAGGTCAGGAATGTGCTCCAACGCCTTTTCCAGCCCCCGCTTTCCGTTTCCCGCCTCCAGCATCAGGTAATCCGGCCCGAGAATACCCCGGATATAGAGGCGCAGGTCGGGGTTGTCCTCGACAATCAAAACAAGAGGTTTCGGGTTCCTGGTTTCGGGTTCCTGGTCTGTTTCAGGTTGCAGGTTGTAGGTTGCAGGTTTTTGATTGTCGGTTGTCGGTTGTACCTCACCCCCTTTAACCCCCTGCCCCCTTCTCCCCCTCTCCTTGAGGAGAGGGGGTAAGGGGGGTGAGGTCGCACTGCCAGCTGCCAACTGCCAACTGCCAACTTGTTTCCCAATGGGTAAAAAAACCCGAAACACACTCCCCCGATCCACAACGCTCTCCACGGTGATCGTCCCCCCATGCAGTTCCACAAGTTCTTTCGTCAACGCGAGCCCGATGCCGGTTCCTTCGCCGTCCTTGGTATAGGAATCCCCGGCCTGGTAGAAGCGGTCGAAGATGCGGGGGAGTTTTTCGGGCGGGATACCGGAGCCGGTGTCGGAGATGGTGATGACAATGCACTGTTCTGGCAAGTTGGCAGTTGACAATTGGCAGTTGGCAATATTCCCAGCTCCTTCTGCCAACTTCCAACTGCTAACTGCCAACTCGATCCTCCCCCCTGCACCCGTAAACTTAAACGCATTCCCCAGCAAATTGAAGAGGATCTTCTCTACCTTTTCCCGGTCGACTATGGCCATGATCTCTTCATTTTCAGCATGAAAGGACAGATCAATCCCCTTATGCTTTGCCAGGGATTCAAATTGCTGGACATAGCTTCTTACCAGGGTGATGATATTCTCTTCGGAGGGATGAAGTTCCATTTTTCCGGATTCCAGCCTGGAAAGATCCAGCAGCTCATTGATCAGGTTTTGCAAACGCCGGGCAGAGCGCTGCATGATGGAAAGTTCCTGACGGGTATCTTCATCCGGGGCTTTGGAGAACAATTTTTGCAACGGGCCCAGGATCAGGGTGAGCGGGGTACGGAACTCGTGAGAGATGTTGGCGAAGAAGCGGGATTTCAGGCTGTCGAGCTCCTTGAGCTTGATGGCTTCCACCTGTTCAATCTGAAGGGCCTGTTTCAGCCTTTGCCGCTTCAGGTCATAGCGTCTTAAGCCATAAAGCAAGGCAATAAAGATTATCCCATAGGCTGCATATGCCCACCATGTTCTCCAGGGTGGTGGTGCAATGGAAACCCGTATGCTGATCCCTTCTTCGTTCCAGTACCCATCGTTGTTGGAGCCTTTCAGCCTGAACACATAATCCCCCGGAGGGACAGCCGTATAACTGGCAAACCTGCGGGTGCCGGCATAGATCCAGTCGCTATTGAGCCCTTCCAGCATATATGCATATTGATTCTTTGCTGGATTTTTATAATCCAGGGCGGCAAATTCAAAGGAAAAGAAGTTTTCGTGGTAATTTAGATCGATCTGATGCAAAACCAGCAGGCTGGTGTCGAATTTCCGGGGTTCATTTTTCACATTGAATCCGGTTAAAACAAGGGTTGGGATATTCTTGTTATCCCTGATATCCTCAGGTTTAAACCGCATAAAACCATTCCCGGTATGCCTTCTTCCTGCGGCATACAAATAGCCATCCCTGCACAGGCTTATCCTGTAGGGGTAAATATGATCAAAGGGTAATCCATCATTCACTGTAAGTATCCTGAACCTTTGCTCTTCCCGGGCATACGGATCAAACCTTACCAGCCCCTTTTCTGTCGATAGCCAGAGAATCCCATTATGATCGCTTTGTATGGAATACACAAAGTCAGCAAAAAAACCATTCTTTTGGTTATAGACATCGAACGAACCGGTTTCCCTGATAAATTTGTTTAATCCGTAATTGGACCCTATCCACAGATTATTGTCCTTATCCACATGAACGGCCATCAGGAGGTTGCTGCTGATACTTGCGGCATCATCCGGATCATGCCGGTAATTGACCAGCTTCATTGTTTCCCTGTTTTCCGGTGTAAGGCAATACAATCCCTGGCCTTCCGAGGTAATCCAGACATTTTTTTCCCTGTCCTCACAAAGGGATCTTACCCATGCTTCAGAGAGCAAGGAATCCGTATCAAGAAAGATAAAAGAAGCTGTATGATCGCTGTTCAGGTCAAGAAAGTGTACGCCCAGCCAGGTACCTGCCCATATATAGCCAAACGAATCCTCTATGATTTCAGCCACACGACTATTCGGGATCTCTGCGAGGGGATGCTTGATTTTATAGCTGGTAAATTTTCTCTGTTCCGGATCAAACCGGTAGAGTCCCCTGTTCCAATGGGACAACCACAACATTCCCCGGGAATCTTCATAAAATGAGTATACAAAGATGGGACTGATGGTAGGATAGTACCCCCCTGGTACCTCCGGATAATGTTCCACTACATTCATCCGGTCATCATATTTCAACAGATCTCCAGTCAATAAACTCACCCACAGGAATCCTTTGCTATCCCTGTAAAAACCCATAGGGTTATTATCTTTGTCACCCAGGGTTTCATAGTCAATAAAATGCTGCTCCACCCTGTTTTCATTCAGGTCAACCATGACAGCACCGAGGTTATCGGTCCCCAACCACATACGACCGGCCCTGTCAATGATTTTGCTATAAAACGTTAGATCGAGGTTTTCATTTTTTCGATCCGCATAAGTCCAGCGATACCTGGTAACCTCTTTATTTTCAATATTAAATTTATTCAGATAAAAGGAAGGAAGGATGTAGGAGAAAACCCATAATGATTCGACGGAATCGGCAGGATTTTCCATCATACCCCCGGAAATACTATTTCCCCAAAGGGTATGAATATCTTCCGGATCATGAACAAACTGAGCAAAGGTTTGTGCTTCAGGATCGTACTTGAACAAACCATTGTTTGTGCCAAACCAGAGGCAATTCCTTTTGTCCTCATACATAGCATAAACAAGAACATCAGTCCATTCCGCAGGCTTACCCGCAGGATCAAAGAGGGCGAACTCTTCTTTCTTCCTGTCGAAATTAAACAGACCGCTGAAGGTACAGACCCAGAACCGTCCTGTCCTGTCTTCATAGATATCGATAATATTATCCGCCAGACTATTCAGGTTACCGGGATCTTGCATATATGAAGTAAACGTTCCTTCCTCCCTGTTGAACCTGCGTAATCCTCCCCACATGGATCCGGTCCAGATCACCCCGCTCCTGTCCTCAAAAATTATGGAGGGTGTTGCATGAGCGCGTGTTTCAGGTACATTCTCATCCACCCGGTAACTTTTAAAGGTTTCGGTAGCCCTGTCAAACAATATCAGCGCATTGGTAGCGCCAAGCCAAAGATTGCCATCCCTGTCTTCCATGATGCTCATGATCCGTTTGCTGGGAACTGATGATGTGTCGGAAGGATCATAGCTATATTTCAAGAATTCATACCCGTCATACCTGTAAATACCGCTTTCAGCTGTCAACCAGATAAAGCCATAGGAATCTTCAAAGATACTCATCACCACTGCCGAAGGCTGGCCCTGTAAGGGGAAGACATGGAGGGATTCTATATCGTTATTTTGAGCCAGGGTGTTATTCGGGAAGGTAATGGAGAGGAGAAAGGAGAGAGGAGAGAGGAGAATGGAGAGATATACTAATTTTCTGAACATAAAAATGTCAGTATGGGGATTGGGGGTAAAGGTACGAAAAAGAGAGGGGAAATGCAAGGGGGGGTGGTGATAGTCAGCAGTTGGCAGTTGGCAGTTGGCAGTTGGCAGTTGGCAATAATACCATTTCTCACAGATTTCACGGATTTTCACAGATGAATACAATCTGTGTGAATCTGTGGAACCTGTGAGAAAAAACACTGCCGATACACCCTCGCGAGGGTTAAATTGTCGATTGTAAATTGTCGATTTTCGATGTTCAATTAGAAAAAACGATGAGCTTCTGCGTTGCCACACGATCCCCCGCCTGCAGCCGGATCACATAGATCCCCGCCGGCAGCCCCGACGTGTCATAATACAGGGTATGTTCCCCGGGCAGCTGAACCTCGTTAAGAAGCATACGGACCTGCTGTCCGGAGATCTCATGCAATGTGATTCTGACATTTCTATTTACTGCCAACTGCCTACTGCCTATTGCCAACTGATATTTGATCTCTGATCTTCCAAAGGCCGGATTCGGAAAAACCTGCAACCTGCAGCTTGCAGCTTGCAGCTTGCAGCTCCTCCATCCCCACACAATCATACATCACTTCATCCGCACCAATATCAGATATGAAAGAGCAGGTATCAGGCCGTGGGTCCTGTTCATAATCAACTTCCGGAGCATAATACCACTCCCCGGACATCTGAAATGAATCGGTACCCTTATTGATGCATTCACTTCCATTGGGATCCAGATGAAAGTGGTCATCCATGAATCCCGGGTCTGCATTGATATTGCCAACTCCCTCCTCCCATCCTCCCATCACATCGCAATAATGGACCTCCAGATCTCCCTGGTAAAGAGCGATCTCTGGTTGGAACGAGGCCTCGTTTTCGCAAAAAATCGTGTTCAGGACAAGAGCAGTATCCGTGTAGTTGCAATGGATCCCTTCTCCAGTTTCCGAAGCCGTGTTATTCACAACGGTATTGCTAATGATCTGGAGGATATCCGGAGATTCTTCGTTAATATAGATCCCACCTCCCATTGTTGCGCTGTTCTCGCATATGATATTGTTCACGACCATCGCAGTACCCAGCCAGAAGTTGATTCCTCCCCCTTTACAGTTGCCGTTGGAATAGGTATTTCGCAGGATATAATTACCATCAAACAGCAGGGAATTACTGGTCCCTTCCAAAATGACACCCGGGCCATAGCAATTATTCAATCCGCTGACTTCATTGTCGGAGATGATGTTGCCTGAAATCTTTCCCGAACAATCCTGATATATCGCTATCCCACCGCCTGCCCCGCCATCCAAATAATTTGATTCGGATAAAACTTTATTGAAGGAAATAGTATTTCTGCATATTTCCAGTTCAATCTCTCTATAAGAACCATTGCAGCTGATCCCTCCTCCAAAACAAGCAATACTGTTGCCTGTTGAATGACTTGTATTATGGCTTATTTCATTGTCACAGATGATGGCGTTTCCCCAGATATCCAGGCCTCCGCCACTCGTTCCATCAAATGCTTCGGTCGTATTATGCCTTATCTTATTGTTCCTGATAACGATCCAGTCATCCCCGTCCATCGAGATCCCGGCACCAAAACCTGTTCCATCAGTTTGTATCGAATTATATTGAATAGAGTTATTCTCAATTTTCGCTCCAGCAGGGTAACAGAGGATCCCACCGCCCACCCTGGCCTGATAGTAAGGGAAACAGGTTCCGGTACCTCCGGTAATTGTAAATCCAACTAGTACCGAGGTTGTATCTTCTCCCGATTCAAACGTCACGACCGATCCCAGGGCTGGATCTTCGGGTTGACTGCCGTCGATGATCGTATTGACAATATCGCTGGTATCCCCGCTGAAAATGAAATGACTGGCCACGGTTATGGCTTTGCCATTGAAGTTGATATTTTCATAATATGTTCCCGTATCAACCAAAACGGTATCACCATCGGAGGCTGCATTGATCCCTTCCTGGATGGTGGTCTCGTCGCCGGGGACATGGATGATCTGGGCCTGGATCCCAGGTAGGGAGAGCAGTGCACAGCAGAATAATAAACATATTGTTTTCATGACGATTGGTTTAAGTTGGCAGTTGGCAGTTGGCGGTTGGCAATAAAATTACACCGCCAGTGAGGTCAATATCTACCAGGAATGTTGCAAAAAGCATGAAGCATGTTGCATTTAAATCAGATCACAACATCCGGGACATAAAGAAGTTGATCTTGCTCCAGTCAGGGAAATATTTTTATGGTGCGTTCTGCAGGCACTTAATAGAGAAAACCGAATAGCCACAATGGGATTTTGTTCTGATAGGCAAATTCAATATTATCGGCCGCAATGTATGCGTTATCTATACCGGCAATCTGTTTTTGGGGTTTATTTTTGCCTCCCGTTTCAATAATGTATTTATTATCGACGAGGAAGTCTCCTTTATCAGTGTAAGCAATCTTATGATTATTCTTGAGTTGATTGAATAAAAACGTTTCCCGGACAGTTCCTGCATTTACCTGGTTGTAAGAAATTGCGTACATCAGGTTTGGATTGTTCAGGTATATTTTTTCAGGTTTATTCATCCGGCTTATTCCGAAGTTCCCCGACTGCAGTAGCAACAGCAAATCTGCCCTGGTAAGAAGATAAATATATTTCGTAAGGGTTTCCCGGCTTACACCGACTTGTTGGCTCAATTTCAATATGTTTGGTTTAAAAGGAACTATTTCTGAAATAATGGATAGCAAAGTTCGCAGATGATGAACCGCAACGAAATCGATTTTCTCAACTGATGGCAGATCGGAGTCAAGAATATGATTTACGGTTTGCCTCAACCGATCAAAATACGTTTGCTCATCTTCGATGAAAAATGGATAATACCCTTTCTGGATATATTCTTCAAAAAACCTGATTGGTTTAATGACCTTCAGTACAGGTGTGATAGAACCGGCAGGATCTCCCAGGAGATTTTCAAGTTCCAGAACAGGAAATTGATGCCCATATTTTAAATGGATGAACTCACGAAACGATAGGCCCTGCATTCTGTACAAGACCGCCCTCCTGCTCAGGTCGGCGGCTCCTTTATAAATATCCAGTGCTGAAGAACCGGTAATCACAATTTTAAGCTCACTGAAATAATCATAAATGTTCTTAATTTCCTGAGACCAGTTACGGTACTTGTGGATCTCATCAAAAAACAAATATCGTCCTCCTCTTTTCACGAATTCATCCGCAAACTCTACCAGGGTGGTCTTGGAAAAATAAAGATCATCCAGACTGGCATAGATTACCTCTCCTGAATCTTTATTCAGGTTTTCTTTGATGAATTGCAACAGCAGGGTTGTTTTCCCAATCCCCCTGGCACCGGTCAACGCGATCAGCCGGTTATTCCAGGTGATCTTATCCAACAAGTATCTTTTGAATTCGAGCGTAACAGACTGTATACGTGCAGAGGAGTACTGAAATAACTTATCCATTGTGTCATTTGTTTTTTGCAAATATAATCATTATATGTAATATTATTTTTACAATATTACCAATTTTTGTCGAATAGAGTTTACAAATATAGTACAAAATAAAATAATAAAATCTAATGATTAGAATTTTGCTTTTGGTAATGTATATACTCAGAAGGAGTTTGCCCGTATTGCTTGCGGAAGCATTCAGCAAAGTAAGCGGGATTAGAAAAGCCCACCTCAAGGGCTATCTCAGAAATGTTTCCGGTCTTGTTGCTAAGGAGCATCCGGGCACGATTCAGGCGAACGGTACGAATAAACTCGGTGGCCGACTGGTTGATCAATGCCCGAAGCTTACGGTGCATCTGTGTCCGGCTCAGATGCATTTCATCGCTAAAGCATTCAACATCAAATGCTTCATCCCCCAGATGATTTTCTACCACCGATCGTGCCCTGAGCAGGAAGCGCTGATCCATGGAGACAGGGTTCTCCCGTTTTTCTGGCTTAGCAACTTCTTCAAAAGCCATTCCCAGTTCACTCAGGAACTTCTCCTTCAGTTTTTTACGTTGCAAGATCAGGTTCTGTATCCTAACCTTGAGCTCTTCCGGATCGAACGGTTTGGTGATAAAATCATCCGCTCCGGTCTCCAATCCTTCAATCTTGCTTTCCATCCCCGCCCGTGCCGTCAGGATGATCACCGGGATATGGCTGGTCCGCTCATCGCTTTTCAGTTTTCGCGTCAGCTCATACCCATCCATCTCCGGCATCATCACATCGGTCAAAACCAAGTCGGGTACATGTTCAATCGCCTTCTCCAGCCCCTGCCTTCCGTTTCCCGCCTCCAGCATCCGGTAATCCTGCCCGAGTATACCCCTTATATACAGGCGCAAGTCGGCGTTGTCTTCGACAATGAGAATTAGAGGTTCCGGGTTCCGGGTTTCGCGTTTCGGGTTCCGCGTTTCGGGTTGCAGGTTGCACGTTCCAGGTTGCAGGTTCTTGATTGTCGGTTGTCGGTTGTACCTCACCCCCTTTAACCCCCTGCCCCCTTCTCCCCCTCTCCTTAAGGAGAGGGGGTAAGGGGGGTGAGGTGATGTTGCTTACCGGCAGAAATACCCGAAACACGCTCCCCCGATTCACAACGATCTCCACCGTAATCGTCCCCCCATGCAGCTCCACAAGCTCCTTTGTCAGGGCGAGCCCGATGCCGGTGCCCTGGCTGTCTGTGGTATAGGAATCATCCGCCTGGTAAAAACGATCGAAGATGTGGGGGAGTTTTTCAGGCGGGATGCCAGCTCCGGTGTCGGAGACGGTAATGACAATGCACTGTTCAGGCAAGTTGGCAGTTGACAATTGGCAGTTGGCAATATTCCCAGCTCCTTCTGCCAACTGCCAACTGCTAACTGCCAACTCGATCCTCCCTCCCATATCCGTAAACTTAAACGCATTCCCCAGCAAATTATACAGGATCTTCTCGATCTTATCGCGGTCAACCCAGGCAGGGATGTCATCCCTTTCCGATCTGAATTCAAGCGTGATCCCCTTGTGTTTTGCCAATGATTCGAACTGCTGAACGTAGCTTTTTACCAGCTCGACAATGTTTTCTGTGGAGGTATGAAGTTCCATTTTACCGGATTCCAGTTTGGAAAGGTCCAGCAACTCATTGATCAGGTTCTGCAACCGCCGGGCATTGCGCTGCATGATGGAGAGGTCTTGCCGGGTTTCTTCATCCGGGGCATTGGAGAACAACTTTTGCAGCGGGCCGAGAATTAATGTGAGCGGAGTACGGAACTCATGGGAGATGTTGGCGAAAAAGCGGGACTTTAGGCTGTCGAGCTCCTTGAGCTTTTCTGATTCAAGGCGCTCCAGGGCAAGTTGCTGCTTCAGGCGCTGACGCTTCAGATCATACCGCCTCCAGGTATAGGTAAGTGCTGCACCAAAGGCAAAATAAAAAACCCAGACCCATGGTGTTTTCCAAAATGGCGGCATGATTGAAATGTTCACATAGGTCCCCTTCTCATTCCATAATCCATCGTTGTTGGAGCCTTTGACCCTGAAGGTTTAATGGCCCGGCCCAAGACCGGTATAATTCGCAAAACGGCGGTTGCCGCATTAGATCCAGTCTTCATCAACCCCTTCCAGCATATAGGCGTATTGATTCTTTGGAGGATCTTTGTAGTCAAGGACCGAGAACTCAAAAGACAGGAAATTTTCGTTAAAATGCAGAACAATATGCTTTTTGAAGGAAATGCTGCTATCGAGTTCAAACGGCTGGTTCATCACCTGGAAACCGGTGAGGATGACCGGGGGTACATGAGAGTTGTAGGGTAAACTGTCGGGGGAGAAGGCAAAAAAGCCCTTTCCATATTCCAGTGTGCTGCCAATCAACATCTTACCATCTGAACTTCGATGCAGGGAATACGGGTGGTATTTATCAAGGGAAGACCGTCCCGTAGGGTGAATATCCGGTAATTTTTGCCCGGAACTTCCGGATCAAACCGGACCAGCCCTGCTTCCGTTTCAAGCCATAAGTGTCCGTTATGGTCTTCGCGGAGTGCAGTGATGAAATTGATCGCCGGATCATCCGGGAATAAATACGTTTTAAATGCTTCGTTACTCCCGGTGTATCTGTTCAAGCCACGGTCGGTTCCTATCCAAAGGATTCCCTTATCGTCCTGATAAACACATAAGATAACGTTGGAACTTATGCTTTGGGGATCCTCCGGATCGTGTTCAAAATGAAGGATCGTGTTTTTGCCATTCACCTCCTCTGGTATGCAAAACAAACCCTTGCCGGCGGTTCCGGTCCATAACCTGCCGGATTGATCTGCCTGAAACGACATGACTTCTGTAACGCTGAGATCCGTGTGGTCAAAAAGTGCCAATGCATGGTGCGTCCTGATATTCTCTGTGCAATAGTATAAACCCGATTTAGTTCCCACCCACAGTACTCCTTCCTTATCTTCCAGGATGTCATGGATGTATGTTTTCATCCAGGATGTATCCGATGGATAGAACGAGCAGGGAGTAAGGAGATGATCCATGGTATCGAAAATGTACAATCCCTGGCCATAGGTCCCGATCAGAAAATTACTGTGCGGATCGATGAACAGGTCGAACACATAGGCATTCTTCAACAGGTCATGGTCCTGCTGATCACCCATGAAGACTGACTGCAGTGCAAGATGCGCGTCATACCTGTACAATCCTCCACCAGCAGTACCCACCCAGGTATCTCCTGATGGATCAGACAGAAAGGTGGTCGCCGAATATCCGATTGTATCCGGTGCTGCAGGATGGATAGGGACGAAAAAAAATTGATCCTTTGAGTGCATATCTGCCAGGTCGGCCACTGCAACTCCGGCATTCTCTGTGGCCACCCAGAGTTTCCCGGTTTCGTCTATGTATGTCCAGTTGATGGTGTTGCTACCTATACTGAACGGATCATCCGGGTCATTCAGGATCCATTCAACCGTACCGGTCTCTTTGTTCAACCGGTTCAGTCCCCACATGGATGTTATCCATATTATTCCGGCATCCAAAGGGTCCTGAAGAACATGGTAAACTCCCCTTCCGCTCAATGTTCTTCCACCAGTACCCTGAGTTGAAAATAAATTCAATTCTTTATTCTTTATCTTGTAGTGAAACAAACCCCCTTCTGCTGCAAACCAATAGTCTCCATCGTTATCACACATGACATGAAAAACCATCTGTTCGTTGAGCTTTTCCGTCAGAGGTGAAGCCGGATCAAAGCGTCTGAACACCCCGGTATCCCTGTTGTACAGGAACACGCCTCTGCCAGTGGCAATCCACAGATCACGGTTTAAGTCCTCGAGCATGGAATAGATCCTATTGACAGGATCTTCCTCATGATCCGGTGACGGACGGAAAAACTTGAACTTACCGGTGACAGGATCAAACTTATTAAGGGCAGAGTAGGTCCCTACCCAGATGACCCCGTCGCTGTCCTGGTAAACTGACCAGATATTGTTATTATCAATACTGCCATTAACCCGCGGATCATGTTTATAATGGGTGAATTTACCCGTGATCCGGTCGAATAGGCTGAGCCCGCTCTCAAATGTTCCGATCCAGATGTTTCCGCTTCTGTCGACCAGTGGTTCTGCATATAAAAAATTCCCGGACAGAGAGGTGGAATCCGTGGGGTCACTGGTAAATTGCTTCATGGTATAGCCATCGTACCGGCACATGCCCATGTTGGTCGTGAACCACATGAATCCATCCGCATCTTTCAACACGACATACACATTGTTGGAGGTAAGGCCTTGGTCGGTAGTGAGGTGACGGAATTTGTAGTCGTGGGATTGGGCGGAGATGGGTGAGAGGAGAAAGGAGAGAGGAGAGAGGAGAGAGGAGAGAGGAGAGAGGAGAGAGGAGATATAAAATAATTTTCTGAACATAAAAATGTCAGCATAGGGATTGGGAGTAAAGGTACGAAAAAGGGAGGGGGGATGCAAGGGATTAGCCATTGACAATTGGCAATAATACCATTTCTCACAGATTTCACGGATTTTCACAGATGAATACAATCTGTGTCGATCCGTGAAATCTGTGAGAAAAAACACTGCCGATACACCCTGGCGAGGGTTAAATTGTCGATTGTCAGTTGTCGATGTTCAATTTTCAACCAATGCAACCCCGAGAACCTGCATGGCCATTCCTATCAATGCAGAGTGATCCCCCGGCAGGATCAGGTGATGATTCCCCAGTGGATTTTCTTTCAACGATTTCACCGCTTGCTCAGGAAGTTCCACCAATATCTGGGTCCGGCAGGCAAAGGGAAACGTAGGCCGGTCAGTAATGGTTCCGGTGGCCAGGAAAGCTCTGGAAAGCTTATTATCAAGGCGGAATAAAGTAACTGTATCCTCCTCGAAATACCCCTGGATGGCGGTGCCCTTGTCTGTTTCAAAATGCGTCTGGATGGAAAAATCGGCCAGCAGATCGGTGGGGGCCGTGCAATGGGCTAATAGTGCACTGTTACCCTTGATCCCAGCCAGGTTGGCCATCCAGGGAATGTAACCGGTTATTTCCTTCAGCAGCATCATCCCGGCAATGCTTACCAGGTCACCCTCGCAACCGGCAGGGACGCTATGGTCATTCAGATCGGAGAGGGCCAGACAGGCCGTCACGCCATTCTTCTGAACCAGCGAGAAACATTCAACGGTAATCGCATCCAGGTGATGAGTGGCAATGATCTCTTTCAGCAGCGTATGCACCTTGCTGGCAGATGTCAGGGGATGCGTGCTGGTATGATCGAATTTGCTGATGAACTCCATCGAGGGAAGATGAGTCCTGAAATCCCCTGCCTCGTGCCAGGTGATCTTCTTCATGCGCACACCCAGCCGTTCACGCAGAGCTTCCTGACTGACGGAAGAGGCCACCAGCCATTCCGATACTTCGCCAATCAGGCCAAGCGTCTGACCCTTCAACCGCTTCAGGCCTGATTTTACCCTGTGAAAATTCCTGATGGTATGAAGGCTCTCCCTGTCATCCAGCGAGAGAAGCAGGGTATTGTAACCATGCAGGCCGGCGTAAGCCTGCACTTCCGTTGCCGAAGCGTAAGCATTGTCCTCACCGAATGCTGCCAGAAGCTGGAACTTTGATTTGTTCAGCTTCTTGATCGCTTCCGCCTCCGAACCCCCGGTGAGGAAATACAGGATGTCAGGAACGTGTTCATCAAAGGTGATATAGTCCCTTTCCAGCCAGTGCAGGAAGCGTTCTTTTCCCCTGGCAGCCAGGTGTTCTTCAGCACCCGTAAAGGTCAGGAGGTGAACGCATAATGCATCATCCCGATTTGCAGGGTATGTGACCATGATTGATCTTTAAATTTTCAATGCAGGCTCCCAGTAACAAGCTACTGATTACCTACTGCCGATCCTTCGTCGCTGAGTTCCTCAGGACATGCTGGCTACTGCCGACTGGCTACCGGCTACCGCCAATCGCTCCTTCCGCTTCAGGATCATCTCCATCTCGTACGGATCGATCCCCACATAATCCTCGTAGGAAAGGTACCAGTCAATGACCTTCAGTGCCTCTGCAGTTTTGCCTTCCTTTTCGTACACCATCGAAAGCCGGTTCACCGGGATGCGTGTCTGCCGCCAGGCCCTCGCTTTGAGTCCAATGTTGTCAAGGGCAACG
Organism: Bacteroidales bacterium; assembly: GCA_035342335.1. NCBI lineage: Bacteria > Pseudomonadati > Bacteroidota > Bacteroidia > Bacteroidales > Bacteroidales bacterium. The sequence goes on along the minus strand of DAOQWY010000013.1, from coordinate 77,632 downwards.
ATCTGATCGATCGCCTGCAGGTAATTCCGGACGGCCAGCTTGACGCTGTCCTTTTCATGAGCCACGGCCCGGGCCACGGTCCGGCCGATCTCCTTGTCTTTTTGAATGATGTCGCTGAACAGCTCCGGATTTAAAGAGATCTTGGTTACCTCTATGAAGCAGCTCTTGTTTTTCCTGAAAAAATTCAAAAACCTGTTGAAAAAGCGGGAATTGCCTGTTGCGCTGGTTATTCTTGCCCGTACCTCCCCTCCCCGGTCAAGATGGATGGCCAGCTCTTTTCCCCCGAATATTGAAGCGATCTGCTGCCCACTGGCATTGAACACCCTGATCAGAAACCGGTGCTGACGGTAATCAAACGAGCGCCGCAAATAGACCGGCTCATTTTCGGTGAGGCCGGATACAATATCACTTCGTTTAATGCCGTTTTCGTTAACACCGGCCGTATCTTCCAGGCGGATGACGAATTTTTCTTCGAGGTTCAGTTCAAGAGTAGTTTCCATGGAATGCGTCTGAGCTTCAAATATACATCATCAAAATGGAAAAGACAACCCGGTCGTAGTAAATCTAATTGAATGGACCATCATTCGCTTTTCGTTGCAGAAGAAAAAGCGGGTACCGGTAAAAATAATTGTACTTTTGTGACACGCTAAGTTCCAAAAAATGAAACGACTGATCATCCTGTTGCTGGCAGGCTGCCTCTGCTACCCTGTTCTCTCGCAAACAATGCAGGAAAAACTTCACCGTCACCTGACAGCCGGGTTTGACCTGTACGATGATATCTGGCTGAATATGCCGGATTCGGTTGATCAGGGTGCGATGAACTTCGGAGGTGATTTTTACCTGCTGTACACTTTCCCGTTTTCCGAAAAAAGTCCGTTCAGCTTTGCCCTGGGGGCGGGAATAAGCATTCACAAGCTATACCATAATGGGTTGCTGGAGACCGACACCAATGGCATCACGCAATTTTTAAATTTCAATACGGAATATCCTGACCTGGATTATAAAAAGAACGTTTTCGATGTTGACTATCTTGATTTTCCGCTGGAACTGAGGTTTCTGAATGACAAGGGTGTGCGGTTTTCGGCAGGGATAAAAATTGGCGTGACCCTGCAAAGCAAGACCAAATACCGGGGGGATGACTACCTGAAAGAATCCAGGGACCCGTTGAAGGTAAAGTTTCTGAAGCTTCCCAATGTCGAAAATTACCGGGTGGCTGCCACTGCACGGATTGGATGGAAATGGATCGGGGTCTATGGATCCTACTCGCTCACCAAAGTGTTCACGCCTGACGACGGGCCGGAAATCTATCCCGTATCCGTGGGTATTTCGATCTTCCCCTATTAATTAAGCGGAACATAATACAACAACCGGATCAGAGCTCTTTTCTCAGTCGCGCGACCGGTATGTTGAGCTGTTCACGGTATTTGGCAACGGTACGGCGGGCGATGTTATAACCTTTTTCTTTTAAACGTAGTGTGAGTTCTTCATCGGTCAGGGGTTTGCTTTTCTCCTCCGCCTGGATGCAATCCGTCAGGATCTTTTTGATCTCCCTGGTAGATACCTCTTCCCCTGAATCGTTCTGGAGGGATTCTGAAAAGAAGCTTTTCAACAGGAACGTACCGTAGGGTGTCTGAACGTATTTGCTGTTGGCCACCCTGGAAATGGTGGAGATATCCAGTCCGACAATCTCGGCGATATCTTTCAGGATCATGGGTTTAAGACGCGTTTCATCGCCGGTTTGAAAATATTCCTTCTGGTAGTTCATAATGGCGTCCATAGTGACCTGAAGGGTATTTTGCCTCTGCCTGATGGCGTCGATGAACCATTTTGCAGAATCCACTTTCTGTTTGATAAAAATAAAGGCATCTTTATCAAAACTGTTCTTTTTACCCTTGCTTTTCACATAGGTTTCCAGCATATCCAGGTAAGTGCGGTTCAGCCGCAGCTCGGGTACATTCCTTGAATTCAGGGAGAGTTCCAGTTCGCCATCCTTATTCTGGATGATGAAATCAGGGATGATGTAATAGTTGGTACGTGCTGTCTCACTTAGGGAATTACCTGGTTTGGGATTGAGGGTCAGTATCTCGTCAATCGCCAGTTTCAGGTCCTCTTCGGTGATATGGGCTCTATGAATGATCTTGTCGTAATGTTTTTTTGAGAATTCACTGAAATATTTTTCCAGGATGATGACGGCCAGGTTTCTGGCATCGGAGGGTTCCGCCATCGCTTTTCTCTGCAGTTGAAGGATCAGGCACTCCTGGAGGTTGCGGGCGCCCACACCGGGAGGGTCGAGCTCCTGGACGACCATGAGCATCTCCAGGACTTCCTCCCTTGTCGCCTGGATATTCTGTGAAAAAGCAAGGTCATCCACCATGGCGTCGAGATCCCGCTGAAGGTAACCTGCGTCATCGAGATTTCCAATGATCGTATGGGCAATGGCCAGCTGCTTACCGGTGAGCACTTTCAATCCCAGCTGGGTAATAAGCTGTTCATGAAAACTGATTCCCGCAACGAAGGGTACTTCCCTGACTTCATCATCAGGAGATGTATTGTTGACATAAAGACGGTAATCAGGGAATTCCTCATCATCCACATAGTCATTCAGGTCAAATTCCTCTTTGGTTTTGTCGTAATCTTCGCTTTCCTCATCCCCGTCTTCCTGTTCAGGCCCCTCATATTCGTCTGATTCCTGGCTGGAATCCTCTTCCGCGGCTGAATCATCCAGGGCGGGATTCTCTTCAATTTCCTGCTTTATGCGCTGTTCGAGGGCGATCGTTGGAATCTGCAGCAGCTTCATCAGCAGGATCTGCTGTGGCGACAGTTTTTGGAGCAATTTCTGCTGTAGCCGCTGGTTTAACATAAGGTGATGTTGTCGTTAAAATGACGATTATTACAAATATAAACAATTTTCTCTACCAAAATATCACCCCTGAGGGGTTCATCGGAATTTGTGATATTCTTTGCTACTACCATACTGTCATCCCGACGGGATTTATCGGAAATTTGCCTTAATCTTCATTTCCTCTGTGCCTTTGTGCCTCTGTGCCTTTGTGCCTTTGTGCCTTTGTGCCTTTGTGCCTTTGTGCCTTTGTGCCTCTTTCAAAACTCAGCACTCTTCGGTGTCCTGGGGAACGGGATCACGTCGCGGATGTTGCTCATCCCCGTCACGAACTGTACGAACCGCTCAAAGCCAAGGCCGAACCCGGCGTGGGGCACGCTTCCAAAGCGCCGGGTATCGAGATACCACCACATCTGCTTTTCAGGGATATTCATTTCCTTCATGCGCATCAGCAGCTTTTCGTAGGATTCTTCCCTCTGGGAGCCGCCCACCACCTCACCGATCTGGGGAAAAAGCACATCCATCGCCCTGACCGTTTGGCCGTCATCGTTCAATTTCATATAAAAAGCTTTTATCTGTTTGGGATAGTCCGACAGAATGACCGGCTTTTTAAAATGCTTTTCCACCAGGTACCGTTCGTGCTCCGACTGAAGGTCAGCGCCCCATTCCTCAATGGCATACTGAAACTTCCCTTTCTTATTGTGGTTGGAGTTTTTCAGGATATCGACCGCCTGGGTATAGGTGATCCGCTCAAATTCATTTTCGACCACAAAATGGAGTTTCTCGAGCAATCCCATATAAAACCGCTCTTCCTGTCTTTTCTGCATTTCCTCCTCCTGTTGCCTTATGTTCAGGAAGTCGAGATCATCCTTGCAGTTTTCCAGGGCATACCGGATAACGTACTTGAGCAGGTTCTCGGCCAGGTCCATGTTATCGGAGTTGTCGGCGAAAGCCACTTCAGGTTCGATCATCCAGAACTCGGCCAGGTGACGGGAGGTGTTGGAATTTTCCGCCCGGAAGGTAGGCCCGAAGGTATACACGTTGGTCAGTGCCAGGGCAGCCAGTTCAGCTTCCAGCTGTCCGGAGACGGTCAGGTTGGTTTCGCGGCCGAAGAAATCCTGTGCAAAGTCGATGCGGCCATCGTCGCCTTTTGGAAGGTTGTTCAGGTCCAGGGTGGTCACCCTGAACATTTCACCGGCACCTTCTGCGTCAGAAGCCGTAATGATGGGGGTGTGGATATTATAAAATCCATTTTCCGTGAAAAACCGGTGCACAGCAAAGATCATGGCGTGCCTGACGCGAGCCACGGCACTGAAGGTGCTGGTACGGAACCGCAGATGCGCAATTTCCCTGAGAAATTCCAGTGAATGACGCTTGGGCTGCAAGGGATACTGATCAGGATCAGCTTCTCCGAGCAGATCGATCCTCCCTGCGGCCAGTTCCACCCTCTGCCCGCTGCCGGTGGATTCCACCAGGGTGCCCTCCACAGCAAGCCCGGCACCTGTATTGATTTTGGCCAGCAGGTCTTCCGGAAAACCTGCCAGATCAACCACCACCTGAAGGTTATGGATGGTTGAACCATCATTCAGCGTGATAAAAGCTACATTCTTGCTGATCCGCCTGGTCCTGACCCATCCCATAACCAGGAAGGTCTGACCGTGATCGTATGAATCAAGAAGCTGTTTGACAGAAAATCGCCTGATCTTTTCCATTGCGTGTGATTCGTTTAAGCAGCAAAAATACGGACATTTTTCGATTCCGGGATTCTGCAGATCTACAAATCACTGGAAGTGCCGGCTGAAGGACAGAGGATCTGTTTCAGCTGTTCAAAGCCACCTTCGCTTTTTAAAATAGGTGACCATCAGCAATCCCAGCACCACCATGCAACCCATTAATATCCAGAAGGAATTGGGATACTGACTGAAGGGCAGTGAGCGGAGGTTCATTCCGTAAACACTGGCAATGAAGGTCAGGGGCAGCAGAATGGAAGAGATCATGGTGAGGATCTTGATGATCTCATTGGTTTTGTTGGTCTGGAGGGAGTCAAACGTTTTCGATAAACTCTCGATGAGTTCGGCATAATCTTCGGTCAGGTCCCAGGTTTTCTGGTAATAGTCGAGGATGTTGCCCCAGTATTCTTCCATGGTATCGGCATACCCTTCGATTTCGCCGGATTCAAATTTATGGAACAGCCTGAGCTGAGGTTTAAAGGTCGTATTGAGCAGAATGATGTTTCGGCGGGTCAACGAAATTTTCTCGATGGTTTTCTCAGCTTTTTTATTGAACAGGTCCCTGTTGATCATCTCCACTTCCAGGCCGACTTTTTGTACCAGGGATAACGTTTCTTTTGTAAGCCGCTCTAAAATCCGGTAAAGAAGGGTATCGCTGTTACCGATCTCCAGTTCTTCTTTCTTCTCAGCCAGCTGCTTGTACTCTTTGAACATCTCCGTGACCACCCAGTGCGACTGGCCGATGGTGATCACATAATCTTCTCCCCAGAAGATCTTGACTTCCCTGGTGAGGATGAATCTGTTCCACCGGTCAAAATTGGGAAAATGCAGGATAAGAAAATAGTAATCATCGTAGATATCGATCTTGGGGCGCTGGTTGTAACTTTTACAGTCTTCTATGTCGAGGGGGTGGAAGTAAAACGTTTCGAGCAGATAATTCAGGTCCTCCTCCCTGGGATCCAGAATATGGTGCCATCTGATGGTGCCAATTTTAATGGTTTCGATCATAGACCAGGCCCTTCTTTTTTATGATCAATATTCTACATTCCTTACTGATTTTTTAGGGATTCAAAGGTAATCATTTCAGCTTTATGTACTACGATGATGTCCTTTTTTTTCAGAAATCCTGTTTCCACTCCAGGGTTTCCATCAAATGATCCATATCCTGCACAACGAAATCGATCACAGGAGCAAGGGAATCATTGTTGGGAGGCACGCGGAAATAAAGAGCGCCCCGGATGAAATGGCGGGTGCTGTCGGTAAGGTAGAACTGGTAGGGTGAGGCTGTACCCGCACCCCGGATATCATAGATCATTCCATAGATGCGATGATCCGGGTCGATCACGGGCAATTCGCGAATGGCCGTGGCCCGGGGCAGGTGTTTTAAAACCAGCAGACGGGAATCTTCAAGCAGTTCCGGAAGGTTATGGTCGATTTTGATATAACTCAGATGGATACTGCCCTTAAAACCGGGATAATTGATGTTGACAAAATAAGGATTATCAGGTGAATACGGGTCAGGGGCCAATTCAGTACAGGTTGGATATTCAAAGGTAAAGGGGAAAATGGAATCCAGCAACAGGTACCCTCTTTCAGGCATATCGATGCGAAAATATCCCCTGGGTCGTGGTACCGGTGTTTCCTGGCAGGACCCCAGAAGCAGGACGAGGCTCAGCAGGTGTGCCAGCAATGGCCCGGGGAGAAATTTATTGGGTAGAATGTTCACGAAAATGGACCTTGATGCGTTTTATCCTTCGGTTGTCCACGGCCTCAATGATAAAAGAGAAGTCTCCCCACTCGATCATTTCACCCTTGTGGGGCAGTTTGCCGAGGATTTCAAGGACCAGTCCGGCCAGTGTATCCGACTCTCTTTTCACCTCATCGAACACCGTATCATCGATCTTCATGATCTTGCAAAAATCGTTGAGCGAGGTCTTCCCTTCAAAAATGAACGTATCGTCGTCAACAAGCGTATAGGCTGGAGCATCGCTTTCGGTGTCATATTCATCGCTGATCTCTCCCACGATCTCTTCAATGATATCTTCCAGTGTGATGATCCCGGCTGTCCCTCCATATTCGTCCACAACGACAGCCATATGGATCTTTTTGTCCTGGAATTCGGTCAGCAGGATGTTGATACGTTGATTCTCCGGTATGAAGAATGCAGGGCGGATCAGGTGGATCCACTCGAATGTCGCGTCTTTGTCAATGTGCGGTAAAAGGTCTTTGACGTAAAGGATCCCCAGGATGCTGTCGAGGGTTCCTTCATAAACAGGAATGCGCGAATATCCTGAATTGATGATGACAGCGATAAGTTCCCTGAATCCTGTCCTGGAATCAACGGCCGTGACATCCATCCGGGAGCGCATGATCTCCTTAACTTCAATATCCCCGAATTTAACAATGCCCTTGAGCATCTTGCGTTCCTCCTCGGGAGTGGAGGCATCTTTCACCATCTCGATCGTTTCCGAAATTTCGGTCTCAACATCATTTAATTTTTTCTGTGCAATCCTGCGCTCGGCGAATGAGGTAAAACGGATCATCAGAAGTGCGACCGGCGAAAAAACGACTCCGGTCAGGAGCATGGCAGGTGCCAGACCCCGGGCGATCTGCATGGTGTAGCGGGAGGCAAGGGTGGAGGGGATCACCTCCGTAAATAACAGCATGATCATGCTGATCAGAAGGATCAGGATCAGCAGGGTCCATCCCGGGGAAACGCCGGGATCAAGCATCCGGTAGGCAAGGTATAGAAAAAGTGCGACGATGGTGATCGCGATGATGTTGCGCAGGATGACCAGGGTGGCCATCAGGTGGACCGGCCGGTTAAGATGGCTGGAGAGAAGCTGGTTGCGGTAGTCTGACGAGGTACGCAAGGCTTTTATCTGTGCCGGGGTCAGGGAAAAAAAGGCTATTTCCGCCGTGGATACAAGTGCCGATAGCAGGAGAAGCAGAATCACCAAAGCAAGGATGATCACAGTCGGCGTTGAGAAAGGCTGGAAAATTGTACTGACAAGGAGACCACCCAGGGGCAGATCCGGAGCTATGAACGGTTCGTCCAACGTGTTGCAGGTTTAACGTTTGAGGATTTTCGCTGCAAAGATAATAAAATTCAGAAGCTGAATCGCAAATTCCGGAGCAGGCAGGAGGCTGACCGGGGCTTCACCTGAAAGAAGCATTCTATCGGTCAGCCTGCTTTTTCCGGATGGCAATACCAGATGGATCAGAACGGAAGGTCATTCCCCTCATCGTTGACCAGTTCACTTCCGTTGCCTGGAGTAATCGTTTCTTCGGAGGTTGCGGGTGCTTCCTGGTCCCTGCGGGCTCCGAGCATGATCATGCTGTTACCCTCAATTTCTGTTGTATAACGGGTGTTCCCGTCCTTATCCTCCCATTTTCTTGTCCTGATCTTACCCTCAAGATAGATCTGGCTGCCTTTTCTGAGATACTTCTCTGCATTTTCAGCAAGCCTCCTCCACAGGACAATGTTGTGCCATTCGGTATGATCGGTCGGATTGCCGTCTTTACCTTTAAATGTCTCCGTTGTGGCCAAAGAAAAAGAGGCCTTCACCAGCCCGTTGTCCAGATGTCTCACCTCCGGGTCTCTTCCCAGGTTCCCGATTAAAATGACGCGATTGATTCCTGCCATGATCTTTTGTTTTTAATGATTAACAATGCTGTTTATTACAAAAGTAAGAAAAACCACCGATCACCTGAACCGATCAGGGTTCTTTCGCGGCTTTCTTACTGGTTAATCCGGAAAGGTGGTCATTTGTTACCCATCAACAGAAGATTTTTTTCAAGAAACCGTGTGATCAGTCGCGGCAGAGGAAAATTCTTCAGCTGTCCATGACCTGCAAGGACCCAGGAATCCTGCAAGCGGATGTCTGCAGTATCATCGATGCTGATGAGGAAATATTTGACGTACAGATGCTGATGGCTGAGGATGTGATGGTCTGTTTCACTGATTTCAGCGATTGACGGGATCCTGCCCGGGAACCACTGTCTGAATACGGGGAGGGTGATCAGTTCATCCACACTCAGCAATGCATCGGATTCAATCAACGGGAAATCGAACATGTTCATCCAGACATCCCTCGATGTCCTTTTTTTAAGGACGATCCGGGCGGCCGGATACCGGGCGTTGATCACCAAATAGTTCAGGTATCGCTTCCTGGGATTGGCTTTTGGTTTCCGGACGGGTATTTCACCGGCAAGATTTCTTTTAAATGCTTGGCAGTATGGTCTGAGCACACAGTGGTTGCAATCCGGTCTGACAGGTTTGCAGTGAAGGGCACCGAATTCCATGATGGCCTGGTTGAAGGTTCCGGGTGCAGGACCGTCGGCCAGGTCCCTTGCCGTGCTTGTAATCTGAAGATGTCCATCCGGTGAGTCAACCGCGTCAGTGACGGCCATCAGGCGGGCAATGACCCGGCTGACATTTCCGTCGAGTACCGGGAAGGCTTGACCGAATGCGATGGAGAGGATGGCGGATGCGGTATAGTCGCCGATTCCGGGCAGTGCAGTCAGCGAATCATAGGTATCCGGAACCAGATCATGATGTCGTTCATGGATGATCCGTGCCGCTTTAAGTACATTGCGTGCCCTGGTATAGTATCCCAGTCCCTGCCATAGCCGGAGCACATCCTGTTCATCTGCCTTTGCCAGGGAGCGTACATCCGGAAACTGATCCATAAATTTCAAATAATAATCCTTCCCCTGATCTACCCTGGTCTGCTGCAAGATCACCTCCGATATCCAGATGGAGTAGGGATCCGTTGTGTGGCGCCAGGGTAAATCACGCTTACAGCGTTCGTACCATTCCATCAGTAACGTGCGGATTGCCTTTTTCCGGTTCATCTTGAAATTTTCTTCTAAAGCTGAGCAGATTTTTTGATTTACATTTCCAGAAGAACAAAAAAAACATAAATTTGATCATATAATTTCGATATAAACTAAAATAATTTTATATTTGCAGCCCATTAAAAAATTTATTTTCAAAACATTAATACATAATTGTCATGACAAAAGCAGAAATCGTTGCAGAAATCACCAACAAGACTGGAATTGAAAAAGTCGCCGTACAAGCAACAGTTGAAGCATTCATGGAGGCTGTAAAAAATTCATTATCCACTGGAGAAAATGTTTACCTCAGGGGCTTTGGCAGTTTCATCATTAAGAAACGCGCCAAGAAAACCGGAAGGAACATTTCGAAGAACACCACGATCATCATTCCGGCGCATAACATCCCGGCTTTTAAACCTGCCAAGACATTTGTAGGCCAGGTCAAGAAAAGTATCAAGAAATAACGTACTAAATTCATTCATCGATGCCTAGCGGTAAAAAGAGAAAACGCCACAAAATGGCTACGCACAAGCGTAAGAAAAGATTGAGGAAAAACAGGCATAAGAAGAGATAGCTTTACTTTTCACTGATGCGCCGCTGTGCTGAAAAGTGAGAACAGGGTGCATCCCTTTATCCCGTCCTGCAGGTTCAACTTGACTGATTGATCATCAGGAAGTATTTCAGCCTGAATGTCGCATAATTAAAACCATTGAAGTGACAAAGGAGCTCATCATCGATTCAAAACCTGTTGAAGTCGACATTGCGCTATTTGAAGACAAGCTGCTTGTTGAACTTAACAAGGAAAAGACCAACAACGATTACACAGTGGGAGACATTTACCTGGGCAAGGTCCGGAAGATCATGCCAGGTTTGAACGCCGCTTTTGTGAATGTCGGCCACGAAAAAGATGCTTTTCTTCATTACCTCGACCTTGGTCCCCACATCCGGTCTTTAAACAAATATACCCGCCTTGCCATTGGCGGGAAAATGGGCCAGATCACGCTCGATAATTTTGAGCCGGAACCCGAAATCGATAAAACCGGCCGCATTTCGGACATCCTGTCGCTGAATCAGCAGGTCGTGGTCCAGATTGCCAAAGAACCCATCTCCACCAAGGGTCCGCGTATCTCTTCCGAGATTTCCTTCGCCGGACGCTACCTGGTCATGATCCCGTTCTCCAATAAAGTTTCCATTTCGCAGAAAATTAAAAGCCAGGAAGAACGTAACCGGCTCAAACGCCTCATCACGAGCATCAAACCCAATAATGTGGGGATCATCGTTCGTACGGTGGCCGAAAACAAAAAAGTAGCCGATCTGGATGCGGAAGTGAAGAGCCTCGTGGGAAAATGGGAATCTGCCGTCAAAAAACTGCCCTCAGCCAAAGCCCCAAAGCGAATCCTTAGCGAACTCGACCGGACATCCGTCATCCTGAGGGACCTGTTGAACGATACATTTAACAACATTCACGTCAATGACCCGGTCCTGTTTGAGGAAATCAAGAACTACCTGCTGCGGATCGCCCCGCATAAAGTTGATATCCTTAAGCTTTACAAAGGCAAGCTGCCGATCTTCGAAAACTTTGGGGTCGATAAGCAAATCAAGGGATCCTTTGGGAAAATCGTTAACATCAAAAGCGGAGCCTATCTGATCATCGAGCATACGGAAGCCATGCACGTGATCGATGTGAACAGCGGCCACCGGATCCGGTCAGATAACACACAGGAATCCAATGCATTGGAGGTCAACCTGGAAGCAGCTACCGAAGTGGCCCGGCAACTGCGCCTGCGCGATATGGGCGGTATCATCGTGGTTGATTTCATCGATCTTCGTGAAGCCGGCAACCGAAAGCTTCTGTTTCAGAAATTCAAGGACGAGATGGCAAAAGACAATGCCAAGCATACCATCCTTCCCCCGAGCAAATTCGGCCTGATTCAAGTTACACGCCAGCGCGTCAGGCCTGAAATGAATGTGGAGATCCTTGAGAAATGTCCGGCATGTGACGGAACGGGAAAGATCAAACCCAGCATTATCCTTCTTGACGAAATTGAGAATAACATACGATACCTGCTGCAGGACCAGAACGAACCCTACCTGAAAATCACCGTGCATCCGTTCATCTATGCCTACCTGAAAAAAGGCTTTTTTCTTACACAGCTAAGATGGTTCCGGAAATTCAAAAAATGGATCCCCATCCGCTCCGCCTCATCCTATCATCTGCTGGAATACCACTTCTTCAACAAGCATAATGACGAGATAAAGACGTAGTCATGGACATCGTTGTAAGCGGCATTCGGCCAACAGGAAACCTTCACCTCGGAAATTATTTCGGAGCGATCCGGAATTTTGTCAAAATGCAGGAAGAAAATACCTGCTACTTTTTCATTGCGGACTATCATTCCCTGACCACGCACCCCACTCCCCACGACCTGCACGGTACGGTCAAACAGGTCCTTGTAGAGTACCTGGCTTCCGGACTTGACCCTGAAAAAGCAACGCTTTACATCCAGAGCGATATCCCCGAAGTGACAGAGCTCTATCTGCTGCTCAACATGAATGCGTATGTAGGTGAACTCGAGCGGTGTACTTCCTTCAAGGAAAAAATACGCAAGCAACCGGATAACATCAATGCAGGATTGCTCACCTATCCTACCCTCATGGCTGCAGATGTGATCATTCATAAAGCAGTCAAAGTGCCGGTGGGTAAAGACCAGGAGCAAAACCTGGAGATGATGCGGACCTTTGCACGCAGGTTCAACAGAATGTACTCCATTGAATATTTTCCCATCCCGGTGGCCTATAATTTCGGAAAAACCCTGGTCAAGATCCCAGGCCTGGATGGTACCGGTAAAATGGGCAAGTCGGAAGGGGAAGGCAATGCGATCTTCCTGGCGGACGATGAAAAAACCATCCGCAACAAGATCATGAAAGCGGTAACCGATGCAGGACCAACACAGCCCAACCAGGCGAAACCGGAACCCATCGGGAACCTGTTCACGCTGATGAGCGTGATGTCGGCCCCGGAAACAGTGGCTTACTTTGAGGAACAATACAATACCTGCAAAATCCGCTACGGGGAAATGAAAAAACAACTGGCCGAAGACGTAGTCCGTTTCATTGCCCCTTTTCATCAACGAATCCAGGAACTCTCCGGCAACGATGCTTACTTGCACCAGGTGGTGAGCCAGGGAGCCGAAAAAGCACGCGAAAGCGCTTCCAGGACTATAAAGGAAGTCAGAGAGATCATTGGGTTCCTGCATTTCTAGGGTGATGGTCA
>DAOQWY010000013.1:0-64847 GCA_035342335.1 Bacteroidales bacterium | reverse complement strand
TTCATAGTCATTCATAGTCATTCATAGTCATTCATAGTCATTCATAGTCATTCATAGTCATTCATGGTTATTGGTGGTTATTCATGGTTATTTATGGTTATACGAGGTGATTCGCTGAAGTAGTTATTATTCGTAGCAAGTCGTCCATACGCTGATAGAAGATCATTGAAAACGGAACACAAAGAAACCGCTGCAGTTGTTGGCCTCATCACCCAGCGCCAGGATGAGGAACGCGTGAAAGAATACCTGGATGAGCTCTCCTTTCTGATTGACACAGCCGGCGGAACCACCGTAAAACGCTTTATCCAGAAGCTGAATGTCCCCGATGCCCGTACATTTGTGGGGCAGGGTAAACTCATCGAGGTAGCTAACTATGTGAAAGAGCATTCGATTGACATAGTCGCATTTGATGACGAACTGACGGCATCCCAGATCCGTAATCTTCAGAAAATCCTGGGATGCAAGATCCTTGACCGCAGCAACCTCATCCTCGACATTTTTGCCAGCCGTGCCCGCACGGCCCATGCCAAAACGCAGGTGGAACTGGCTCAGTATGAATACTTGCTACCAAGGCTGACGGGGATGTGGACCCATCTGGAACGTCAAAGAGGTGGCATCGGCCTGAGGGGACCCGGTGAACGGGAAATCGAGACCGACCGCCGGATCATCCGCGACCGGATCGCCCTGCTGAAAGAAAAATTGGCACGCATCGACAGGCAAAAAATCACCCAGCGGAAAAGCCGCGCAAGCCTGGTCAGGGTGGCATTGGTCGGTTACACCAATGTGGGGAAATCCACCCTGATGAACCTGATCAGCAAATCAAAAATCTTTGCAGAAAATAAACTGTTTGCCACCCTCGACACCACCGTCAGGAAAGTGGTCATTCATAACCTTCCTTTTCTGATCAGTGATACGGTGGGATTTATCCGTAAACTGCCCCACGACCTGATCGAGTCGTTCAAAAGCACACTCGATGAGGTCAGGGAGGCGGACTTGCTGCTTCATATCGTTGACATTTCCCATCCTGATTTTGAAGAACAAATGAATATCGTCAAACAGACCCTCATCGAGATCCAGGCATCCGACAGGCCAACCATCATTGTGTTCAACAAAACCGATATCTACACCTTCCTGGAAAAAGATCCGGATGACCTGTCACCCGCCACACCCAAAAACTATACACTCGAAGAAATGAAGCATACCTGGATGGCAAAAAACAACCTGCCCTGCGTTTTCATTTCTGCCAGGACCAGGGAGAATACCGACGAATTAAAAAACCTGCTGTACGAGGAGGTCAGAAAAATACACATCCGGCGTTACCCCTACAACCATTTTCTTTTTTAACTTCGTTGGGCTTTCGATCGAATGGAATGAAAAAGTATCAGCTTGCCCTGCTTTCAGTCTTTTCCGGAGTGCTGCTCAGTCTTGCCTGGCCGGCAAGGGGATTCCCCCTGCTGCTGATGATCGCGTGGATACCGCTCCTGTGGGTGGAGGACCATATCCTTGAACGGCAGCGGAGAGGGGTCTACCATAACGGCACAGTGTTCATCACAACCTACCCCTGCTTTGTTACGTGGAATCTTCTCACGACCTGGTGGATCTACAATTCAACTGGGATCGGAGCGGCGCTGGCCATCCTGCTGAACGCCTTCTTCATGACCCTGGTGTTCCTTTTGTTTCACATTACAAGAAAAACTTTTACAACTGCACTGCCCGGATACCTGAGCCTCATTGTTTACTGGATCTCTTTTGAACATTTACACAACCACTGGGAGATCTCCTGGCCATGGCTGCACCTGGGCAATGGTTTTGCAGCTTACCCGAAATGGGTCCAATGGTATGAATACACCGGAATTTTTGGAGGCACATTATGGATCATTGTCGCCAATATCCTTGTTTTCCTGATCCTGAAAGAATCTTATGCTGCACGGAAATTTCTTGTTCCCATTCGGATCAAAACATTCAGTGCTCTTAGCTGGATAGTTGTTCCCATCATGATATCGGTTGTGAGCTACAACCGTTACCAGGAGAAACCTGACCCGGTGGATGTGGTGATCGTCCAGCCAAATCTGGATCCATACACCGAACAGTACGGGCTTGAGGTTGACTCCGTACTGAAACGCACCCTGGCGCTTTCGGATGTCCTTGCCGACAGTGCCACCGACTTTGTCGTTTGCCCCGAATCAGCGCTTCAGGAACATCCCCTTTTTGAAAGCGAATTTACAACCTCAAAAAGTTACCGCTACCTGAGCGGATATCTCCGTGAACATCCTGATCGCTATGTGATGATCGGCGCTTCCACCTATCAAATGTTTGAACCGGGTGAAGCCCTGACCCATACGGCCCGGCAGTTCGGTGATTCGGACCGGTATTATGATGCTTTCAATACAGCGATCCTGATGGAGCCCGATATGACTTATCAACTTTACCACAAATCCAGACTGACCCCGGGGGTTGAGATCATGCCCTACGCCAGGTATCTTCGGTTCCTGGAAGGTCTCGCCATTGACCTGGGGGGTACCGTAGGCAGCCTGGGGACTGACAAAGAAAGAAGGCCCTACGACATCCCCCTGAAACGGCTCAAGGTTGCTCCTGTGATCTGTTATGAATCGGCTTATGGTGCGTTCTGTGCCAAATATGTAAGCAATGGTGCCAACCTGATCTTTGTGATCACCAACGACGGCTGGTGGGGAAACACGCCCGGGCACAGGCAGCATCTTACCTTTTCATCGCTCCGGGCCATCGAGACCCGGCGCTGCATTGCCCGTTCAGCCAACACCGGGATATCGGCATTCATCAGCCAGCGTGGTGACGTGCAGCAGGCAACGCCCTACTGGGTAGAAACAACCATCCGGCAGGAGATCAACGCGAACGACGAAATCACGCTTTATGTACGTTATGGTGACTATCTTGCAAGAATAGCGGCCTATACAAGCGTCCTGCTTCTGCTGATCACCTTGTCCCTGAAGCTTATGAAAAGCACTGGTAAAATCAAACATCCACCTGCATGAAAAAGATCCTTTTGCTTTTCGTTGTTTCGCTGATGATGTGGCAGAGGGTTTCAAGATAGGGCGTCTGCTTCGGCAACCTGCTATATGGGTCCTCAGGAATCCACCGTCCTGTCGGAAGCCATGGCTTCCATCATTTGAGCACTTCCAGCGCAAACGCATACTGCAGGGCAATCTCCTCATACCGCCTGAACCGGCCCGAGGCCCCGCCATGGCCATAATCCATGTTGATCTTGAAGATCAGAAGGTGATCATCAGTCTTTTGATCCCGCAACCTGGCCACCCATTTGGCCGGTTCCCAGTACTGAACCTGTGAATCGTGGTAACCGGTGGTCACCAGCATGGCGGGATAGTCTTTTGCTTCCACATTGTCGTAAGGGGAATAGGACAACAGGTAGTCGTAATATTCCTCCTCATTGGGATTACCCCATTCATCGTATTCTCCCGTTGTCAGGGGAATGCTTTCATCCAGCATGGTTGTCACCACGTCAACGAACGGCACTTCCGCGATGACGCCTCTGAAAAGGTCAGGGCGCATGTTTACGACGGCACCCATCAGCAGGCCTCCGGCGCTGCCTCCGTTGATGATGATATGCCCGGGATCCGTATAGTTCATCGCGATCAGGTGCTCAACGCAGGCAATGAAGTCAGTGAACGTGTTCTTTTTGTTCAGCATCTTACCCTGCTCATACCATTCATAACCCATCTCTTCACCACCCCTGACATGGGCAATCGCATAGATGAATCCTCTGTCGAGCAGACTCAGTCGAACGGAGCTGAAATTGGGATCATAGCTGCTGCCATACGACCCGTAGCCGGTGATCCAGGCGGGGTTTTTTCCGTTCAGCTGAAGCCCCTTTCGGTAAACCAGGGATATGGGAACTGAAGTCCCGTCAGCTGCTGTTGCGAAAAGACGTTTCGCTTCATAGTTGACCGGGTCAAAATCACCAAGCACCGGATCCCGTTTGAGCAGCGTTTTCTCCCTGATGGCCAGGTTGTAATCGTACGTGGAGACCGGCGTTGTCAGAGAGGTATATCCAAACCGCAGCACATCGCTGTCAAACTCAGGATTGACTGATATCCAGGCACTGTAGGTCTCTTCTTCAAACGGCAGGTAATGGTCGTCGTGATTTTCCCAGGAAATGACCCGCAGCCGGCTCAATCCATTGCTTTTCTCAGCAACGACCAGGTAATGGGTGAAGATCTCCAGCTCTTCCAGAAGCACCTCCTTCCGGTGAGGGATGACCTCCTCCCAGTTCTCCTTCCCTGGCCGGTTGATGGGTGCTTTCATCAGCCTGAAATTTTTGGCATCGAGGTTTGTACGGATATAAAAATGGTCTGCATAATGATCAGCATAATATTCCATTCCCCGTTCGCGAGGCGAGAGGATGGCAATCTCACCGCAAGGTTCATTGGCATCGAGAAACCTGTACTCCGTCGTGATGCTGCTGAATAACCCGATCATGATGAACTGCCTGGATTTGGTCTTGTAGCAGGAGGTGCTGAAGGTACTATCCTTTTCTTCATAGACCAGAACATCTTCCAAGGGGTCTGTTCCAAGCACGTGCCGGAAAACCCGGTAGGGCAGAAGGGTTTCTTCATCCTTCACCACGTAAAACAAGGTTTTGTTGTCATTTGCCCAGGTTACGGAACCGGATGTGCCGGGAATGATCTCCGGATAGACCCGGCCGTTGGAAAGGTCTTTGACATAAATGGAATACAGGCGGCGGCTGACCGTATCGACCGAATAGGCAAGGAGCTGATTGTTCGTGCTGATGCCGAACGATCCCAGGCTATAAAATTCATATCCTTCAGCCATTTCATTGACATTCAGAAGGATCTCTTCCGGATGGTTGAGGCTGTCCTTTTTGCGGCAATAGATGGGGTATTCCTTTTCCTGCTCAAAACGCGTATAGTAATAGTAGCCGTCTTTTTTATAGGGTACGGATTGATCATCCTGTTTGATGCGGGATAGGATCTCATCGTAGAGCTCTTTCTGCAACTCCTTCGTATGAGCCATCATTGCATCCGTGTAAGCATTTTCTGCGTTGAGGTAATCCAGGACTTTCGGGTCATCGCGCTGATTCATCCAGTAATACGGATCACTCCGTTCGTGACCGTGGGTGACAAGCTTCCTGTCCATTTTTTGTGCGATGGGGGCTTTTGACATAACTTCCTGATTTTGAATGCATCCTGACAAAAGGATTCCTGGTACTACCAATACTGCAGGCATAAATAAAACAGCAGCGAATTTTCCTGACATCGGTTTCTTTTTAATGCTGGGCAAAGATATTCAAATGTCCCTTCACTGAGAAAAGGAATTTAGTGAGCGATAGCTGTCAATCTGTCATAATATCCTGACGATTAATGCCATTATGGCGTACAAAATGTATAAATTGCAGCATCAGGCTGGTAATTTAATGCTGGTATAAAACTTGACTGGGGAAAGCATCACATACATTAATTAAAATCATTAAGGAGGGTTTCAATATGACTATCATTCGTTATTCGCCCGTACCAAGGTTTACCGATATGTTCGATAACCTGTTTACCAGAGAAGCTGACCGGATGCATCAAGGTAACTGTGGGTGCCTTCCACGCACCAATATTCTTGAAAAAGAAGACAGGTTCCAGCTGGAGCTTGCCGTTCCGGGGATGACCAAAAAAGATTTCCACATTAACCTGGAGAAAGATCTGCTGACCATTTCAGCCGATGGAGAAGCCCCTGAACGAAAAGAAAGCAACGACCAGTACACCCTGATGGAGTTTGAAAAGGGATCGTTCAGCCGCAGCTTTATCGTGCCCAAGGAAGTGGATACGGAGAAGATCAAGGCTGATTATGAACACGGCATTCTGACCGTCACTTTACCGAAGAGGAAAGAGGAGATGAAGGTGTCGAAGGAGATACAGATTGGCTAAGTGTCAGAAGGCACAAAGGCACAGAGGCACAGAGACAAATCAATAATACTTTGTGCCTCTGTGCCTTTGCCCCTTTGTGCCTTATTCATCAGAACCAGTGCCGGAACGGTATCAGCAGCCGCTCAAAGAATTTATCCACAAAAGGTCGGTTCAGCCAGTGCTCATAATTGAAGGGTTCACAATCCTTCATTGTTTCAAGAACATGTGCAACGATCAGGTCGGTGACCTCGGGATCACTCCCTGACAGTGCAATTTCGTGCTGATATCTGAAACTTCTGAAATCAAAATTTGGGGATCCAAGGATAAATGTCCGCCGATCGGCCAGTAACAGCTTGGCGTGAAGGTTATCCGGTAAATAAAACAGGAATTGCACCTTATGCTTGCATAACATTCCCAGGTACCGGTTACGGAGGATATCGATGATCCTCAGGTCAGAATGCCTGGGTAAAAGCACGTTCACCGCCACTTCTCTCCTGGCTGCCTCGATCAGTGCCTTCCTCAACTGAGTGCCCGGAAGGAAATAGGGGGTTTCAATAAAGATCTCCTCTTCGGCGTTTTTGATCAGATCCAGGTATTTTTTTCGGATCCGCTGCATGGCAATGGAAGGCACATCCCTTAGAATTTCAAAGGATCCGTGTTTGATCGTCCGGGCATAGGAAGGCTTCTCAAACACATATTTATTGTAAATTTCAAAATCACTCAGAAATATCTTCTTAAAAGGGATGGCAATGTCGCCGTGGATGCGGAACATGGCTTCCCGCCATTTGGAGGTATATTCCACGATGTTGGCTGATCCCAGGTGAATGATCTGATCATCGATCACCAGAATTTTGCGATGGTTCCGTCGATGGTTCTTGGTGAAAAAATCAATGAAAAATTTGATCTTTTTGAAATACCGTACCTCTCCGCCGGCCTGGATCAGGTCTGAAAAAAATATGTCATTCACATAAGCTCCCCAGGAATCGATCAGCACCTTAACCTCCACTCCCTCCCTGCACTTCTTCAGCAGCTCATCCCTGAAGTTCTTACCATTCTCACCGTTTCCGTATTTATACATCTGCAGATAGATGTATTTCCTTGCCTGGCGGATGTCATCCAGCATCGAACGAAAGTAATCCTCCGCATATTCAAAAAGCTGATATTTAGGCTGCAATGACATATGAACCGTGAATCCGGCGCTCCATTACAAACTTAGGCAAATTTTTGGCCTATGGCTGCATCCTGTTAATTTTTTATCTTTGCCCAGAGGCATCAATCACACCTTCGATGATCAAATCAATGACCGGTTACGGTAAGGTAGATGTGGAAATTAACGGCACCACTCTCCATGTTGAGGTACGTACCCTGAACAGCAAGCAGACCGACATCAGCCTGAAAACCCCTGGCCGGTTCAGGGAAAAAGACCTTGAGATCAGGGGAATCCTTGCTGAAAGACTGGTAAGAGGCAAGATCGACCTGAACCTGTACATAGAGAACAGCGGGGATGAGAACCATTTCTCCCTGAACAGGGTGGCTGCCCTGAAATACTGGAATGAGCTGCGGGAACTGGCCTCGGAGATCCGGGAAGAGGATTTCAATTCCTATCTTCCACTTCTGATACGCTTTCCCGAGGTGTTCAGTCCAAAAAAAGAGGAAATCGATCCTGAGGAATGGGAAAAAGTTCGCCAGGCGATCGGGATAGCCAACGACCAGGTGGAACAGTTCAGGATCCAGGAGGGCCATGTTCTTCAACTGGATATGGAGAAACGCATCCGGCTTATTCTTGATTACCTTGACCAGGCTGGTTCTTTTGAATCCGGGCGGATCACGGCAATCAAGGACCGGTTGCAAAAGAATCTGACCGGCATCAAGGACGAAACCAGGATCGACATGAACCGGTTTGAACAGGAGGTGCTGTACTACCTCGACAGGGTCGACATCAGCGAGGAGAAAGTCCGGCTCAGGAAACATTGCGACTATTTTCTTGAAACCATGGCAGAGGAAAACAGCAATGGCAAGAAGCTTACGTTCATTTCCCAGGAAATCGGAAGGGAGATCAATACGCTGGGGGCAAAGGCCAATGAGGTAAACATCCAGAAACTGGTCGTGCAGATGAAGGATGAACTGGAAAAGATCAAAGAACAGCTGTCGAATGTACTCTGAAGGAAAAGGAAAGGTCATCATTGTTTCCGCTCCGTCAGGTGCCGGTAAAACAACCATTGTCAGGCATCTGCTTGCCGGCGGCCTGAACCTGGTCTTTTCCGTATCGGCCTGCAGCCGGCCCCCGCGCAACCACGAAATCAACGGAAAGGATTACTATTTTCTAAGTACAGCGGAGTTTCAGCAAAAGATTCAGGAAGGTGATTTCGTTGAATGGGAGGAGGTTTATCCCGGGAAATATTATGGGACCTTAAAGCGGGAAGTCCGGCGCATCTGGGACGAAGATCATCATATCCTGTTCGATGTGGATGTACAAGGGGGGATTAACCTTAAAAAAGCATTTGGTGCAAGAGCCCTTGCCTTATTCATCATGCCTCCTTCCCTTGCGGAGCTGGAAAACCGGTTGCGTTTGCGTGCAACCGATACGGGAAAAAGCATTCGTGAACGTGTGAAGAAAGCATCCCTTGAGCTGACATTTGCACCAAAATTTGATTACACCCTGATCAATGATGATCTGGAAGTGGCAAAGAAAGAAGCCGTGAAGGTGGTCAGATGCTTTCTGGATGAAGGATCACGGGTCATTACAACCATACGCCAGCAAGAATGAACACAACAATTGGTCTCTTCTTCGGATCGTTTAATCCCATCCACCTGGGTCATCTGATCATAGCCCGCTATGCTCTTGAATTTACCGATCTCAGCGAGGTTTGGTTCATTATTTCACCGCATAATCCATTTAAGGAAAAGAAAACCCTGTTAG
Source organism: Bacteroidales bacterium (assembly GCA_035342335.1). NCBI lineage: Bacteria > Pseudomonadati > Bacteroidota > Bacteroidia > Bacteroidales > Bacteroidales bacterium. The sequence continues at coordinate 56,021 of DAOQWY010000013.1, read as the reverse complement.
CCGATCATCACCGTTATTACATGGTGAATCTGGCCGTGGAAGATTTCCCCCGGCTTAAGGCTTCCAACATTGAATTCAATATGCCGCAGCCGTCCTATACCATCAACACGCTGACCTATCTGCACGAGAAATATCCGGACAAACGCCTTGTCCTGCTCACAGGATCCGACGTTTTGCCCACTTTTCACAAGTGGAAGAATTACGAACAGATCCTGACCTATTACGAACTTTACGTATATCCACGACCCTACACGGAACCTCACCCCTACGTTGATCACCCGAAGGTCAGGTTCATAGATGCACCGATGATGGAGATCTCATCCAGCTTCATCCGTGAGTCGATCGCAAAGGGCAAAAATGTTTCCTTTCTGTTACCCGATAAGGTTTACAGGCATCTTACGGAAATGCATTTCTACGAAAAGAAACCTGACAGCTGACCATCAGCCAGACAAAAGCGAAATAGCACTTTTACTTTTTGCCCTGGTTGGCCACCATCTCCATTTTTTTTCTGATCTCCTCCTGGTCGCCGATGAAATAATCCCTGATGAGATGAAGATCATCGTCGAATTCAAACACATACGGGATGCCGGTGGGTATGTTGAACTCAACGATTTCCTGCTCGCTGATATCTTTCAGGATCTTGACTGCCGCTCTCAGGCTGTTGCCGTGGGCAGAAACCAGCACCTCACCGTACTGAAGCAACGCGGGTAGGATGTCCTGTTCCCAGTAAGGCTTCAGCCGGATCACGGTTTCCTTGAGCGATTCGGTGGACGGAATGTCGTTGGGATCCAGGCCGGCGTATTTTGCTTCAAACCGGGCATGCCGCGGATCGTCCAGTGCCATGGGTGCGGGTGGAACATCATAGCTGCGCCGCCAGATCTTCACCTGCGCCTCGCCGTATTGAGCGGCCATCTCCTTCTTATTCATCCCCTGCAGCGCACCATAGTGTTTTTCGTTCAACCGCCAGGTGTTGCGCACCGGAAGCCACATCATGTCCATCTCGTCAAGCGCAAGCCAGAGTGTACGGATAGCCCTCTTCAGATAAGATGTGTAGGCCAGCTTGAACTCATAGCCTTCCTGCTTTAACATCCTTCCTGCTTCCCGTGCTTCTTCGATCCCCTTTTCCGAAAGATCCACATCGGTCCAGCCTGTAAAACGGTTATCCCTGTTCCATACACTTTCTCCATGGCGGAGTAATACCAATCGTTTCATATATATTATTTTATAAGATTCTGCGCAAAAGTAAGAAAAATCCCTTTATCTCTTCCGTTCAGGGCTGTCACCGGGCAGGATCCCCTATGGTTCAGTCAACCTTGATGATTTTCCGGGAATAGGTTCCGGAGGATGCCGTCACTTTTAAAATGTACGTACCCGAAGGGCAGGATGAAAGATCAAGCTCAAAGGAGCGCTGCGGAAGGACTGTTGTGACAGGTATGCGAAAATGTCTCCCTGAAAGGTCAAACAATTCGATTTGCTCCACTTCGAGGATCAGGGTGAATAGCTGCACTCCCTGGCGGGTTGGATTGGGAACCGTAAGCAAAGTACTCTGTGGATCTTCAGGCGGATTCCAAATCACTGAATTTCCTTTGGAAACGATCCACTGATCAGGGTCAAAAATGACAGAATCCACTTCAAACCCCGGATCAGCAATGAACACCTCTCCGGAGTAGCTGTGTTCGAGCACCATCAGCGTGTCACGGATAGCATTTTTGAAAAGCAGCGGTAGTGGCATTTCAAAAAATCCGACGGAAGGATGGGATTGCTTCTGGTGTATGATCAGTTGTATCGGTGTGCCTGTCATCGGGTAACACAGGATGGTGTAGGACGGATATCCTTGTCCTGTGTACCAGTCGTCGAAAAATCCGCTCAGGTCCAGCTGGCTGGTCTCTTCCAGGTGACGTATCAGGTGGGCGGTCGTGGCAAAACCATAGGCAAGTAAAGGGTCATTCAGGTAATTGTTCAAGGCACTGAAGAACAAATCATCGCCCATCATCCATCGGAGCATGTGTAAAAGAAAGGCAGCCTTGCTGTAGGAAAGCCGTGCGTTAAAGATACGTTGGACAGAGGTGGTATCGGCAACGTAAACAGTGCCATCGGGAGCCTGGGTGATGAAAGATATGTTATTGTTTTTCCAGACGGGCCAGTAGAGATCCGGCGAAAAACGTTCATAGGCCAGCCCGGCGCAATAGGTGGCAAAGCCTTCGTTCAGCCAGACCTCGCTCCAGGAGCCGCAGGTGACCTTATTGCCAAACCAGGAATGGGCCAGCTCGTGTGAGCAGACCTCAAATCCGAAGCCGCCCATGAACGACATGGTCTGGTGTTCCATTCCGCCCCCCATGTTGAACTGTGCGTGGCCGTATTTTTCCTGACGGAACGGATAAGGCCCGAACTGTTCGCAATAGTACTGCATCACCTTGATCATATCGGCGGTGCCCTTCCTGGCGTTTTCAATGTTTTCAGGATAAACGTAATTCAGCACCTCAACGGAGTCGGTGGCGGTGACGCACCAGTCAGAATAGGATTCATAATTCGTGACAGCGAAAGCGATCAGGTAGGGTGCAATGGGATAACGGTGCTTCCAGTGATAGATCTTATCGGCGCCCGCAGCAGATTCTTCCACCAGCACTCCATTTCCGGCGACGCGGTACCTGGCGGGTGTGGTGATGATCAGGTCGATCGAGTCAATTTTGTCATCCAGGCTGTTCTTGCAGGGCCACCAATCACTGGAGCCATAGGGCTCCGAAAGGGTCCAGATAATGGGTTCCCCGGAATGCCAGCTTTGCATGAATGACCCGAAACCATCTCCCGGGTACGGAACGCCATGATAATAGACCCTGACGGAATCAAGGTGACCAGGGTGCAGTACCCCTTCCAGGGGTATGGATAACTGTTTGTCGGAAGTATGCTGAAAAGCCACACTTTGTTCACGAAAAATGACAGAATCAACAGATAAGGAATTATTCAGCTCAAAGGATATCCGCTGAAAACCATCGGTGAGGACCTTGAAATAGGTGGTGACAGAACCGCGCAGGAACAGTACCGAAGGATCTATGGAATAGTTGAAGCGGTGATAGGTTATGTCATAACCGTGGAAGGAATGATTCTGTGAGGGGTAAGGTGTGAAGCTGAATGCTTTTTGATCTGTTTGGGCTATTTGTTCCAGAATAATGCAATCAGGCTTTTCCTGGGAGAAAACAAAAGATGAAGAAGAAGTAAAAAAACAGAAGATTCCTATGACACAGATCCTTTTCATCCATGCAAAATTAGACATAAACATGGGTCAGTTGATGTCATTACACTGACCCACGGAATGATCAATTTACAAAGGTGAACGCCTTCCCTTCCTTGCCGGCCCGGCCTGTCCTTCCAATACGGTGCACATAACTTTCATAATCCCTGGGAAGCTGATAGTTGATCACATGGGTCACATCCGAAATATCCAGGCCCCGTGCGGCCACATCCGTGGCAACCAGCACCTGGACCTGTCCTTTTTTAAAATTGTTCAATGCTTTTTCCCTCATGAATTGGGATTTGTCACCGTGAATCACCTCTGTGCGGATACCTGACCGTTGAAGCTGTTTGCCCATTCTTTCAACCATCCGTTTGGTATCGGCAAACAAAAGCACCCTGGTGAATCCTTCCTGCTGGAGCAACTGGAGCAGTACGGCGAACTTATCCTCCGTGGATCCAACGCGGATAATATCCTGATCGATATGGTCGCCCGAAATATCATCGCAGTTGATATTTACCTCCACCGGATTGGTCAGAAGCTCATCGATCATTTTCCGTTGTGTTTTGTCGAGGGTGGCGGAAAAGAGCAAGGTTTGTTTCCTGTCCTGCACGGCTGCAACGATTCTGTTCACATCCTGGATGAATCCCATATCAAGCATCCGGTCGAATTCGTCGATGACCAGCAGTGTAAATGAGTTTAACCGCAATGCACCCCTGTTCATCAGGTCGATCAGACGACCGGGTGTGCCCACGACGAGATGATTCATCATCCTTAATTTCCTGAAGTCGTTGGAAATGCTCTTACCACCTACAAAGCAGGCAGCAGCGAATCCCATTCCTTTCGTCAGGCTGTTGAATTCTCCCTCCACCTGAAGCGCCAGTTCACGCGTGGGAACAAGGATCAATGACTGAAAAGGCCTGTCCTCTGAAAGCAGCCTGTGGATGACAGGGATCAGGTATGCAGCGGTTTTACCCGTACCGGTCTTGGCAACTCCAAGAAGATCACGACCCTGGATCAGGGTGCCGATGGTTTTCTCCTGGATCTCAGTGGGACTTGTATACCCTTTTTGATGAAGCGCTTTTTTTAAACGGGCATGCAGCGAAGTCTGATCAAATGACCAGCCGGGCACAAATTCAACCTCATCTCGCTGGATGGCTCTTTTGATCAATTGATTAGGATTGATCGATGAAACCTTACCCCTGCCCTGACTCCCTGCCGTTCGGCCGGGAGTTACGATTGGCTGTCCGTTAAAGGGATTTCGTGGCCTGGAATAGTTTCTGATTTTTGAAGCAAATCTTGAATTGCTCATGTTCATAAAAAAATAATTTAATTGTTAATGAAAAGCCGTCATATTTACCCGTCACCACATTTACCTTCATTAACAGTGAAAATTGACTTTCCGAAAATGAACCGAAATGATCAACCAAAGCAATAGAAATCGACTTTAATTCTTAGTCGAATCGCAGTGTTGAGTAATAAATCGTGGACTTATTGCAGACTTAACGGAGGGACTCTCACTAAGAAGATTTGCAAAGATCAGTATAAATAAGACAGGTTCGACCACACTTAATCAATTTTTCACCATTTTTGTGAATCAAACCATCTGGATGTGCTTCAAACTAACCATTTCCGGCTGATCTTCAATCAGGCAAGCCTGCTGATCGTCATCCTGCTCTGGTCGTGTGCCAATCCTGTGGCGCCCACCGGAGGCCCGAAGGATGTAACTCCTCCTGAAGTGGTGATCCATGAACCGGAGAACCGGTCGCTGAACTTCAATAAGGACCAGATCCAGCTTACCTTCAATGAGTATGTCCAGTTAAAAAACACCAAGGACCAGGTCATCATTTCACCGCCGTTCCAGGAAGATCCCGAGTTTAAAATAAAGGGGAAATCAGTGACCATACACTTCAAGGATACGCTCAGGGAGAATACTACCTATACGATCTTTCTGGGTAAGGCTATTTCGGATATCACAGAGAATAATCCACTTTTAGATTACCGGTATGTTTTTTCGACGGGCACTTATCTCGATTCTTCATCTCTGGTCGGCCGGGTGGTCAATGCGTTCACCCTGCGGCCCGAAGTAAATGTACACGTTATGCTCTACGACACTCCCGGCGACTCGGTTCCATACCTGGAACGACCATATTATGTTTCCCGCACTGATTCATCAGGCGTGTTTCATTTTTATCATCTCCGGGACCTGCAGTACCTTCTTTTTGCACTAAAAGAGACGAACGGTAATTACCTCTACGATGATCCCAACGAACTGATCGCATTCGTTGATACTCTTGTAAAGCCTTATTACATCCCGGAAGCAGCGACCGTTGATCTGACGGACAGTGTTGCGGTGCCCCAAGTGGCTCCACCGGATCTGATCCTGGATCTTTTCCAGGAGACTGATTCATCCCAGCGGCTTCTGGAGAACAAGGTATTGCCTGAAGGGATTGTGCGACTGGCCTTCAGAATGCCGCTCAGAGCTCCTTCCCTACGGGTGCTGGATACTCTGCTCACCCAGCCCTGGTATATGCCTGAATGGAATGAGAAAGGTGACACACTGCTGATGTGGCTTTACAGGGAACCGCCCGATACAATCTATGTGGAGTTAGCTGACGAAACACGTATCATTGATACCTTACGAATCCTTACTCACACACTGATGCAAGAGCTTAACTTAAAGAAATTTTCTGCCGGGGAGAAACTGACACTTTCAAGCAACCTCCGGGCGGGAAAGCTCGATCCGTTTAGCCCCCTGACCCTTCTCTTCAGCCATCCGGTCCTCCATGGTGATCTGTCCGCATTACGGCTCATTGCCGGACGGGATACCCTGATCCCTGAATCTTCCTTCAGCGACAGCCTGCACCGGCGATTGACCATTCATAACCCAAGAGAAGCTGACAGCAGTTATCAGTTGCTCATACCGGATTCAACCTTTTTCTCCATACGGGGAACCAGTCACGACACCATCCGGATGACCTTTATGGACAGGGCATTGGAAGAATACGGCACACTCACGGTCAACCTGATGATGCCCGATACAGCCGGCCAGTACCTTTTACAGGTGATCAAAGGGGAGGAAGAGGTGGTGGAACAGAGAAATGTAAAGGGTAAGGCATCAGAAAGGATTGAATTTCCCTATTTGACTCCAGGCAGATACAGAGTCAAGGTGATTTTCGATAAAAATCATAATGATCAGTGGGATCCAGGGAGGTACATACTGAAACGGGCCCCGGAAAAAGTCCGTTATTATGAAAAGACCCTTGAGATAAGAGCCAATTGGATTTCAGAAGAAACCTGGGAACTTTAGAATGAAAAAAGTAAGTCCTGAAGTTTAGTTTTATCCACACCGGTTAATGCAGTTCACCACATCAACAAGGGCCTCATTCTTCAGGGAATAGTGGATTTTTTTTCCATCCCTTTTAGAAGCCAGCAATCCTTTGCTTTTTAAAATGTTTAGATGATGGGAAGCAGAGGCCTGTTCAATCTTCAGATGTTTATAGATCTCCGTCACACTCATTTTCTGATTCTCTTCCAGCAATTCAATGATGGCTATTCTCATGGGATGGGCCAGAGCCCTTAACTTAGCGGCAGCTGATTCCAATTTTGTTATATCCAATCCTGTCTTTTGCATGGCATTAAATTTTATACAAAGGTAACAAAAAACATAATAGAAAAATAAATATGTAATTTAATTACTTTATTTGACAAAGAGTTGTGTGAATTGGAAGCGGGATCCATCAAAAAGTCCCTGATCGCTTAATTTCAGCTGGGGTATCACCAGCAGGGCCATGAAGGAGAGGGTCATATAAGGTGCCTGCAGCCTGGAACCGAGATTTTTCGCCTGTTCATCCAGCAGGTCATAAACGGAGGCGGTCTCAAATCCGTCACGATTGGTCATGATCCCGGCTACCGGCAGGGGCAGAATGAATTTTTCAGCACCGGCCGACAGGGATACTCCTCCACGGTGCTCGATCAGCAGATTCATTGCATCCGTAAGATCCTTATCGTTGGATCCGACAGCAATCATGTTATGCGAATCGTGAGCCACGGTAGAAGCGATGGCACCTCTTTTGAGTCCGAAATTTCTGACAAAGCCAACCGACGGGCGTGCTGGCCGGTACCGGTTCATTACCACCAGCTTCAGAATATCTTTCTCCGGATCGGCAACAATTTTCCCGTCGATGATCCTTGCATCGGCAATGGAGGTCCGGGTGATCAGTTGTCCGTCCAATGCATCCAGCACCCTGATCTTTGTTCCGCCGGCAGGTACGGTAAGATCATCCGCTGTGATCGTGCGTGCATTAAAGTGATTCGGTGTCGTTTCTTCAACCGGTCCAATGCAGGTGCGGCCATTCTCTGCTACCTTTTTGCCGTTGACATAGGTTGCCGTCACTTCAAAATCCTCCAGGTTGCCGATGGTGATCATATCTGCCGGATCTCCTTTCTGAAGCAGGCCCACCGGCAGGTTATAGTGGCGTACAGGATTCAGCGTACAGCTCCTTAAAACGGCAAACAGGTCGTATCCTAAGGCAAGGGCACGTTTTACCAGCTCATTGATATGGCCCTTGACCAGGTCGTTGGGATGTTTATCATCGGAACAAAACATGACCTGCCCGGGATAATCGGTCAGCAGAGGGATCAGCTCATCGAAATTTTTGGCTGCACTTCCTTCCCTGATCAGGATATGCATACCGCTGCGCGCCTTATCAATTGCTTCGTCCAGGCTGAAACATTCGTGGTCCGTGGAGATTCCGGCCCCAATATAGGTCAGCGCATCGTGCCCCCGAAGGCCAGGAGCGTGGCCATCGACCGGTTTATGGTATCGTTTGGCCAGTTCAAGTTTTGCCATAACGACAGGATCGTTCTGCAAAACTCCCGGAAAGTTCATCATCTCCGACAGATAGTGGATATCGGGGAGCTTGAGAAGCTCCTCTGTTTCGATCAGTCCCAGCGAGGCACCGGCTGTTTCGAAAGGGGTTGCGGGAACGCAGGAAGGTGCTCCGAAGAAAAACTTAAAAGGGGCTTTTTTCCCATTCCGGATCATGAATTTCACACCCTCAACACCCAGGACATTAGCGATTTCGTGCGGATCAGAAACTGTCGCCACGGTTCCATGGGTAACAGCAAGGCGGGCAAACTCCGATGGGATCAGCATGGAGCTTTCGATATGGATATGGGCATCGATGAGGCCAGGAAGAACATACTGTGAAGATGAAACCGGAGTTTCCCGGATTGCTTCAATGAATCCATCCCTCACCACCACGTTCCCCTCAAAGATCCTCTTCCCGACAACATCAACGATCCTCCCCTCCAAATTAAACACTTCGCTCATCCAACTTTCTGCTTTACTGGTGTCTTTGTGCCTCTGTGCCTCTGTGCCTCTGTGCCTCTGTGCCTCTGTGCCTTTGTGCCTTTGTGCCTTTGTGCCTTTGTGCCTTTGTGCCTTTGTGCCTTATTAAAACCTATAGCTCAGGTTGATCGCAAATTGTCCGTCCGTGCGCACCACATCTTCCTCCCACGGTGCTTCGGGAAAGTAACGGATGCCGATGCTGCCAATCGCGGAAACGCTGAAGCTCTTCAGGGGCATGAACTGGATACCGTTATCGATAAAAAATTTTGAATAGATTCCTTCGCTGATGACTTCCGCCGAATACCAGTAATTTCCATCATCATCCCAATAGTCAACCCAGTCGGTGGCCTTGCTATAGCCGATACGGAGCTGGGGACCCATGAAATACTTCCATTTTCCCTGTCCGGTCGGATAAAAATTTACCCCAACCCCGGAGTAAAAGATGTTATTGAAATTCCAGTCATCATATTCATCAAAGCCAAACGCCACAGGGATCTTGATCCCTAGGGTCCCTGAAGGCAACAGCCGCTCGTAGGACAGGGCAAAATCACCGAAAATGAGGTCGAACAGGTGGTAAGCAAAGACATTGAGCGCAAAATCCGTTGCAAGTTCCTGATTATCATAATTTTTTAAATTATCACTCCTGCTGAAAAGATCATAGTCACCATCCTCATAAGTGATCATCACGGTATTTTCCTTATTGATGACATAGACCGGTCCGTCAGGGTTATCAAACTTTTTGTACTGGATTTCGCGGTTACCTACCTGCAGGATCTTTACTTCCTCTTTTGAACCATCGGTCTTATAGAGGATATCCTGGGCGGAAGCGGCCGTAGCGATTGCGATGAATCCCATTAAAAACAATGAAAGGCGTGCATTCATGGTGTATTGGTTTTAACAAAAAATCTGTCAGGATAACGCTTGCCGGTAATCCTTATTGCAGTGGTTCATTACCATTCCACTTCCTGCCTGACAGATTTCGGTTTCAGGGATGCTTTCAGGGAGCTGATCAGGCTCTGCATGTATTCATCCACCCGTTGAAGTTTCAGGTCACAGTCAGGTGAATAATCCGGTCGCGATTTATCCAGCCAGCGTTCAACCGGGTACCTGGATTCTGTCTTGAGCAGCAGGTCATAGAAGGTATACCGGTACCGGCCATCTTTGAATTCCAGCCGGAAGGAGTACAGGATGGTAGCCCATTCCATACTGACCTGTTCCTCGGTCGTCTGATAGATCTTGAAGCGGTAGTTACCCTCAATTTTGCCTGTCTGGGGATCCCTGACCGTCGTAACAGATGTAGGATTCTTATAGGTTTCATTTACCCAGGCCACAGAACGGTTAAAGAAGTCATTTTTCGTCCCTTCTTCGTTCACCACCTCCTGATAGGTAATCAGGCCGGTGGTCGGGTCAACCGGTACAACGGACACTGAATCAGGGATTGGCTGGCTGGTCACCTTCATTCCTGCCAGCAGAGCTGCAAGAATAAGAACAAGCACGGTCGTTTTAGGGTTCAGCATTTTGTTTATGGATTTAAAGATCTGTATCACAAAAGTAAACAAAAAAGCCGCACTCACGGCGGCTTCTTTGCTTGAAAAAGGTCATTCTCTTACATCATTCCAGGCATTCCGCCTCCCATACCCGGGTGGGGTACATTTTCTTTTTCTTCCTTGATCTCGGCAAGGACACATTCGGTTGTCAGGAGCATCCCTGCTATTGAGGAAGCATGTTCCAGTGCAACGCGTGTTACCTTGGTCGGATCAATCACACCTGTATCGAAGAGGTTCTCATAGCGATCGGTACGGGCATTGTAACCAAAGTCGCCTTTTCCTTCCTTCACCTTCTGGGCAACCACCGAGCCCTCCAGACCTGCATTTTCTATGATCTGGCGTAACGGTTCCTCGAGTGCTCTTTTCACGATTTCAATGCCGGTGGCTTCATCATCGTTTTCACCTTTTAAACTGCTCAGTGCATTGATTGTCCGGATATAGGCCACACCTCCTCCCGGTACGATCCCTTCTTCAATGGCAGCACGGGTGGCATGAAGCGCGTCGTCGAACAGATCTTTTTTGGCTTTCATCTCCACTTCACTGGCAGCACCCACGTAAATAACGGCAACACCTCCCGATAACTTGGCCAGGCGTTCCTGAAGCTTCTCACGGTCATAGTCAGAAGTCGTTGATTCAATTTGCTTTTTGATCTGGGCAATACGTCCGTCAATTTGCTTGCGTTCACCCTTCCCTCCGACAATGGTGGTGTTTTCCTTGTCAACGGAGATCTTTTCAGCATTGCCAAGATACGACAGGCTGGCATCTTCCAGTTTATATCCTTTTTCTTCTGAAATAACCGTTCCACCGGTCAGGACGGCGATATCCTCCAGCATTTCCTTCCTCCTGTCGCCAAATCCCGGGGCCTTGACGGCGACAATCTTCAGCGAACCTCTGAGCTTATTGACCACCATGGTAGCCAGTGCTTCTCCATCCACATCTTCTGCAATGACCAGCAAAGGACGACCCGACTGGGCAACTTTTTCCAGGACTGGGAGCATGTCTTTCATGATTGAGATCTTTTTATCGTGGATCAGAATGTAAGGATGCTCGAAAACAGCCTCCATTTTTTCCGGATCCGTGATAAAATAGGGTGAGATGTACCCCCTGTCGAATTGCATGCCCTCCACCACTTTCACGGTGGTTTCAATCCCTTTGGCCTCTTCGATGGTGATGACACCCTCTTTTTTCACCTTACTCATTGCTTCCGCAATCAACTTGCCCGTATCCGGGTCATTATTGGCTGAAATGGCAGCTACCTGTTCAATTTTTTCCGTGCTGTCCCCAATCTGCCTTGTTTGCTTTTTAAGATCGGCGATGACAGCCACGACAGCTTTATCGATGCCTCTTTTTAAATCCATTGGATTGGCTCCTGCCGTCACGTTTTTAAGACCGGCAGTGATAATGGCCTGTGCCAGAACGGTAGCCGTTGTCGTACCATCCCCAGCCACATCGCTGGTTTTGGAAGCAACTTCCTTGACCATCTGAGCACCCATGTTTTCGACCGGGTCTTTCAGTTCGATCTCCTTTGCAACCGAAACCCCATCCTTGGTGATAGCTGGAGATCCATAGGATTTGTCAATGATCACATTTCTGCCTTTGGGTCCAAGGGTCACCTTGACGGCATCTGACAGGATGTCGACTCCTTTCTTCAAGGATTTTCTAGCTTCAAAATCAAATATTACTTGTTTAGCCATTGTTCTGAATTTTAAAATATTATAAATATGAAATTGTTAAATGATAGCCACAATATCGGATTCGCGCATAATCAGGTAATCCTTTCCGTCGAAGCTGATCTCTGTACCGGCATATTTGCCGTATAAGACGGTATCACCCACTTTTACCGTCATCGGTTCATCCTTTTTCCCGCTGCCGACAGCCATTACGGTTCCTTTCTGTGGTTTTTCCTTGGCAGTGTCAGGGATATAAAGACCGCCTGCCGTTTTTGCCTCAGCAGGTGCAGGTTCAATCAGAACGCGGTCTGCCAGTGGTTGAATAGCTAACTTTGCCATACGTTTAAATTTTTAAGTTATACATGAATTAAAAAATGGATTTTTCAGAAGTCTGCAATCACTTTGCATATTTTATGCCATTGCCATTTTATAAAAAAAGTGTCATAATGATCTGACATTATGACACTTTTTAATCGGGTTATCTGACCAGCTTACTCTTCAGGGGGAGCCTGATAGTCGACCGGAGCACCACCCGTTCCTTCCTGAGCCCGTTGCTGGATCTCACTCTGCGGTACTTCAGATGACCTGATGTTCCGGGGAATGACAAAAATGGAAATGAGACTGAATACCAGTAATGCGAGCGCAAGCGTCCAGGAAGCCTTTTCAAGAAAATCTGCTGTCTTTCTAACCCCCATGAACTGGTTGGAGGATGAAAAATTGGAAACCAATCCTCCCCCTTTGGGATTCTGGACAAGGACAATCAGTCCCAACAGGACGCAAACAACGAGGATCAGTACCATTACCAGGATATATGCAGCCATAATGCTTAATGTTTAAATTCCGGGTTACTTTCCAGCTTTTTAATTTGGGCTGCAAAGTAACGACTTTTTTCCGGGAATTTCAACATCAAATGCTGATATATTTTTATGGCCCTTTGAAAATACCCCTGATCGGCATAGATCCTGGCCAGGGTTTCAGATGCAACATCGTCGTGTTCAATCACGCTTTTACGCGCAATGTCAACCGGATCAAAAAAAGAAGGTCTTGAGGGCTGAATGCCTGCCTCTTCCAGGCTCTGTCCGTCAGGTGATCCCTCCCTGTCATGGTCTTGCTCCGAAAGAGGAAGGGTGACAGGGTACCGTCCGGCGCCTTCAAATTCCTTTTCTATATCATATGCCCGATGCTTATCCCGCTGCATCTGTAGTTCAGTGAATGCCTGTTCCAGTTGAGTGATCAGCTTACGGAAGTGCTGGAAATCCATCGGTTCGTGATCAGGCAGCAAGGCATCAGGTTCGGTGGCATCTTCTGAAATTTCGTGAGATGAAGCAAGCGTGCCAGGCTCCACCAGGATAAGCTGTCTGAGTCGTTTCCGGTCGACAGCGCGTGCAGCGGCCAGGTGGAGATAACGCTGGAAATAAACACTGTCGGCGCTGGAATGAGCCTTGGCAAGCATTAAATAAAGTGTCGGGCAATAAGGAAACGAGCTTACCAGCTCACCGAGATCTTCCAGATGGGCAGAGGAAAGCTCACCGGGAAAATGCAGAAAATGTTCAAACTGCTGACGGTTCATTCAACAGGTATTTTGGAATGATTCATCCAGCCTACCAGTTCACGACGGCCTTGTCAAAAATATCCTGCACAAGCTGCTGGTTGATCTGGTCAATGAGTTCATCTTCCACATCTGCCAGGCTGCTTGAGCTATCATAATCCTGGTATCGGGTAAAGCTCGTTTCATAATTCATTTTTTCATCCAGCTGACTGACAAACCTAACCTTCACTGTTATGGTCAACCGGTTAAGAGCAGCGGTCTCATTTCCCTGGATAGCAATTGGGTTCGCCATGTACCCTGTGATCTCTCCCTCAATGGACATATCCCCGTTTTCCGTGACCAGGTGGAGGCTGGTCTCTCCTGTGAACTTATCGCGTAACGCGTCTGTCAATCGCTGGCTTAATGTAGGCTGAACAAGAAGGGCGTTGTTCTGAAAATAATTGATGGATATGGTTTTTGCACCGGGCGGGATGGATGCACCGGTAAAGGAATACACGCCACATCCTGAAACGATAAGCATGCAGATCAGGATCACAAATGTGAGCGGTATAAAAAACAAGCCGGTTTGCTGGTTACGTATTTTCTTCATAAAACACAGACCCTATCTGTCACTGAATATTGTATTCCTTGATTTTCCGATAAAGTGTACGTTCGGAGATCCCCAGTTCGCGAGCCGCATTTTTTCGTTTACCGGCGTGTTTATCGAGGGCCTTCCTGATCATATCCATCTCCTTCTTTGCCAGGGAAAGGGATTCCTCCAGAACTTCAGAAGGCTGGATCGGTTCCTCCATGGGAACGGAGCTTTTGGGATGGATCTTCATCTCCTGTATCCCGGCTCCGTAGGATTCTGTTTCAGGATAAAGTTGATTCAGGATATGGGAACTGTTATCCCGGATCCCCTGATCCACCCCTTCTGATTGCATGATTTCGGCAATCAGCTGTTTCATGTCATTGATGTCTCTCCGCATATCAAACAGTACCTTGTACAGCAGGTCCCTTTCGGAGATGCCAGTGCCAGGACGTTCGCCACTATAAAGTACGGGCAGCTCCGTATAATGCGTATCAGGCAGATACTTCTTCAGGGTATCCAGGGTGATGAACCTGTTCTCTTCAATGATACTGATCTGCTCCGTAACGTTTTTCAGTTGCCTTACATTTCCCTGCCACCGGTAATTGATCAGGTATTCCTGGGCTTCTTCGCTTACCTGGATGGATGGCATCCGGTAGCGTTCGGCAAAATCAGATGCAAATTTCCTGAACAGAAGAATGATATCCTCCTTTCGCTGGTTCAGCGTGGGAATATGGATTGGCACCGTATTCAGCCTGTAATAAAGATCCTGACGGAATTTTCCGCTCTGTATCGCGTCTGGTATGTTGACATTGGAGGCAGCCACCACGCGAACATCTGTTTTTATGACCCTGGAAGAGCCAACGCGCATGAATTCTCCGGATTCCAGCACTCTCAGCAGACGCACCTGGGTGGAAAGCGGTAGCTCGGCCACTTCATCCAGGAAGATCGTTCCGCCGTTCACCACTTCAAAATACCCTTTTCGTGACTCACTGGCACCTGTAAAGGAGCCTTTCTCGTGTCCGAAAAGTTCTGAATCGATCGTCCCTTCGGGTATCGCACCGCAGTTGACCGCTATGTAAGGCCCGTGTTTTCGTGCACTCAGCTGGTGAATGATCTTCGGGAAAACTTCCTTCCCCGTTCCGCTTTCCCCGTTGATCAGTACGGTGATATCTGTCGGCGCTACCTGCCGGGCGATATCAATTGCCCGGTCAAGCAAAGGGGAGTTACCAATGATTCCGAACCGTTGTTTGATCGTCTGTATGTCCATGCTGATTCTTAGGTCTCTGTCAGGCTAAAGATACAAAATTATTTAAACAGTGCAACTTATTTCAGCCCTTAAGTTATCTTCCCGTCCCCGTGATCATCCTGGTTATTACCGGATGACTGCCCCAAACCTGTGTTCAAAAGCTGTCATCAACCGCTTCATTACCTGATCGATCTCCGGATCCGTCAGGGTCTTTTCTTCATCCAGCAAAAAGAAGGATACCGCGTATGATTTCTTTCCTTCACCGATCTTTTCACCTTCAAAGACATCAAACAGCCTTACTTTTTTCAACAACCGCCGGTCTGTTTGAAAAGCCAGTTTTTCGATGTCGCTGTATTGAACCTCCTTCGGCAACAAAAGAGCCAGATCGCGCCGGACCTCAGGAAACCGTGGCAGGGGATTAAATTCGATACCCACGCTTCTTAACAGTCCTTTGATGACATCCAGGTTCAGGTCGGCAAACAGCACATCCTGCCTGATACTGAAATTCGTGATGATTTCCCCGCGCACACGGCCAATCTCAGCAACCGTACCCTCCTGGCAGGTACCTGTTAAGGAATAGGCAAACAGGGAAGGCCCCCCCGTGCGGAAGTTGAGCTTACCCGGTTCGACCCCCAGTCGGTGAAGGATGTTCATGACAACTGCCTTCAAATAATAAACATCCATCCTTTCATCGCCCGCATGCCAGTGTTCAGGCACTTGCCTGCCGGTGAGAAAGAGCGCAAGATGTTCGGTTTCTGTATAGCGTTGGATGACATCCGTTGAAGAAAGCTGGTCAGGGTGCTGATGGTACGTTCTGCCAAATTCAAACAATTTCAGATCCAATGCTTTCCGGTTCAGATTGAAACTGATCGTTTCCAGGCCTCCGAAAAGCATGGTTTGGCGCAGGATCTTCAATTCCCTGCTCAGAGGGTTGATCACCTCAACAAAAGATTCAGGAACAAATTCCCCGGTTTGTTTATAATAATCGGGATTGGAAAGCGAATTATTCATGATCTCAAAGAATCCCACACCGGTCAGCAAGGAGGAGATGACCTCCCGGATCCTGCCTCTGTCGGGTTTTTCCCAGTGGACAACAGATGCATTGACTTCTGACGGTATTTCAATATTATTATAACCATAGATCCGAAGGATCTCTTCAATCACATCCGCTTCCCGGGTGACATCACGTTTATGGGTTGGGACAGAGAGCAACAGGGAATCGTGATGATCTGCCAGGATGCTCATTCCGGTGTCCTGCAAAATCCTGCGAATCTGGTCGTGCGGGAGTTGCTTTCCAATGAGCCGGTCAAGGAAGGCGTACCTGACTGTAACCTCTTTTTCCCGAATGGGATCCGGATAGACATCCACGATTTCCGAGGCGATCCGTCCACCGGCCAATTCCTGAAGCAACAGAGCGGCTCTTTTCAGTGCATAGAGGGTTCCATTGGGGTCAACCCCTCTTTCAAACCGGAAAGAAGAGTCAGTCTGTAATCCGTGATATTTTGATGTTTTTCGGACTGTACGCGGGTCGAAGTGAGCGCTTTCGATAAAAATCCGGGTTGTCTGGTCGCTTACGCCTGATTTCATTCCGCCGAACACCCCGGCAATACACATACCTTCCTTGCTGCTGCAGATCATCAGGTCATTTTCCGAAAGTTCACGTTCGACTTCATCCAGTGTAACGAAAGGGGTTTTATCAGGCAATTTTTTCACAATGATCTGATGGCCCGTGATTTGGTCCGCATCAAAAAAATGAAGCGGCTGACCTGTTTCCAGCATGACATAATTACTGACATCCACCACGTTGTTGATGGGCCGGATGCCGGCTTCCATCAGCAACGACTTCATCCATTCAGGGGATTCCCCCACCAGCACACCCGTCACGCTTACTCCCGAATACCGGGGGCAGGCTTTCGGGTCTTCCACAACGACTTCAATCGCAAGGGTGTGGTTATCGGGTTTGAAGGCTTCCACCGAGGGAATTTGGAGCTGGAGATCTTTGAACGCCGGGTTCTGGCTTTTCAGTACAGCCAGCAGATCCCTCGACACTCCAATGTGCGACATTGCATCGGTCCGGTTCGGTGTCAATCCGATTTCAAAGACCGCTTTCTCCTTCAGGTTTAAATATTCTTTCAGGGGAAGCCCTACAGGTGCATCCGGATGAAGTTCCATGATTCCGGCGTGCGAGGTTCCCAGACCAAGCTCATCCTCGGCGCAGATCATGCCCTGGCTGAGCTCTCCCCTGATCCTGGTCTGCTTTATCTCAAAAGATTGATCTCCCTGGTACAAAACGGTCCCGATCGTGGCTACCGGTACTTTCTGACCGGCTTTCACGTTGGGAGCGCCGCAAATGATGGACAGTATCTCCGGAGTGCCAACATCAACGGTAGTGATGCTCAGATGATCGGAGTTGGGATGCCTGACGCAGGTTTTCACCTCCCCGATGACAACACCTTTCAAGCCTCCCTTCACTGTTTCCGTCATTTCCAGGTTTTCAACCTCCAATCCGCAACCTGTCAGCATCCGGGCAACCTCTTCTGCAGGGAGATCAATGTCCAGGTATTGTTTCAACCAGCGGTACGAAATTTTCATACGGCACTATTTTTAGGCAAATTTAGCAAAATTATCTATGTTCTCCCGGGAACTACAGGATAAGGCAGGCATAATAAACCGTCTAGCTGATCATTCCCCAGCTGGTTCTCATCTTTTTCATCCTTTGTAGTTGTCGTAGCACAGGTTGGTTTTCCCTTCTCTTAAGTGCCGGATCTTTGTCGAGGAGGGAAATGGCCTCATTACGTGCCAGGGTCAGCAGTTTTTCATCTCTGACCAGATCGGCAATCCGCAGGAGGATCATGCCGCTTTGCTGGGTTCCTTCCAGGTCTCCCGGTCCCCTGATCTTCAGGTCAGCTTCAGCAATTTCAAATCCGTCGGTTGTCCTGACCATGGTCTCGATCCTTTTGCGGCCCTCCGCAGTAAGCTTGTTGCCTGTCATCAGGATGCAATAGGATTGGTCGGCTCCCCGGCCCACTCTTCCGCGAAGCTGGTGCAGCTGGGATAAGCCGAACCGTTCAGCATTTTCAATCACCATGACCGATGCATTCGGAATGTCAACGCCCACTTCAATGACGGTTGTGGCGACCATGATCTGGGTTTCTTTTTTTATGAACCGTTGCATCTCATAATCCTTGTCAGCAGCCTTGAGCCTGCCGTGAACGATACTCACCGCATACTCCGGTAGCGGGAATTCACGGACAATGCTTTCATAGCCATCCATCAGGTCTTTCAGGTCGAGTGCTTCTGATTCCTGGATCAACGGATAGACCATATAGACCTGCCTGCCTTTCCGGATTTCCTCTTTCATGAATCCAAAGACCCTGAGCCGGGCAGCATCATTGAAATGAAACGTCTTGACCGGCTTCCTCCCCGGCGGAAGTTCATCGATCACCGAAATGTCAAGATCTCCGTACAGGGTCATGGCCAGTGTGCGGGGGATAGGTGTGGCGGTCATGACCAGAACATGGGGAGGTACATCGCCTTTCTCCCATAACCGTGCCCGCTGGGCAACGCCAAAACGGTGCTGCTCATCGATCACGACAATTCCCAGGTTCCGGAACCGGACATCCTCTTCGATCAGGGCATGGGTTCCCACCAGGATCTGCAATTCCCCGTTCCGGAGCCGCTCGTGTATGGACTTTCTTTTGGATGCAGGAACGGAACCGGTCAGCAGTTCGCATTGCACATTCATTCCCTGCAGGAAACGGGAAATGGATTCGAAATGCTGACCGGCAAGGATCTCGGTTGGTGCCATCATGCAAGCCTGATAACCATTATCGAGTGCCATCAGCATCGACATGATCGCCACCAGTGTCTTACCGCTTCCTACATCACCCTGCAACAGCCGGTTCATCTGTTTGCCGGATCCCACATCCGCCCTGATTTCCTTCAGGACTTTCTTTTGTGCAGACGTGAGTGGAAATGGAAGAAGGTGATGATAAAAATCATTGAAATAAGCACCGATTTTGGAGAAGGTCAGCCCTGTGATTTTCTGGTTTCGTACCAGTTTCAGCTGGAGCAGGTTAAGCTGGATGAAAAACAATTCCTCGAAACGGAGCCGGAATTGTGCTTTTTGCAGCATGCCTGCATCGGCCGGAAAATGGATATGGGTAAGTGCCTCCTCTCTGGAAATCAACCGGAACCGGATGATGATGTCAGCCGGGAGTGTTTCCGGCAGATTACCTTTTGCCTGGTCAATCAGTGCACGCATGATCCTGCTGAATCCCTTAGAGTTGAATCCTTTGGATTTCAGCTTTTCAGAGGAATTGTAGAACGGCTGCAAAGCTCCGGTTACGGATAATGTCTGTTCACTTGCCGGTTCAATTTCCGGATGGGGAATGTTGAATTTCCCGCTGAACAAAGCTGGTTTCCCAAAAACCAGAAACTCCACATCCGGCAGGAGTTTATCTCTGATCCATTTGATGCCGTTGAACCAGATAAGTTCTATTTCGCCGGTCTGATCTTTCAGGACGGCGACAAGCCGGGTGGCAGGTCCTTTACCGATCAGTTGCACGCGAACGATCCGGCCTATGATCTGCACATAGGCAAGGTCAGTGTTTATGTCACGGATGAATTGAATGCGGCTTCGGTCAACGTACCGGAAGGGGTAATATTCAAGCAGGTTTCCGAAAGTGGAGATCTCCAGTTCCTTCCGGAGGAGTTCGGCGCGTTTTGGGCCTACCCCTTTCAGATATTCAACAGGAGTTTCAGTAAACCGGTCATTCATTGCACCCGCACTAAGGTCATTCTGGCAGCATTCAAACAAAAGTAATCAATTCCGGAAAATTAAAGGGATTCACCTCAGGGCAAGCCCTGGACCTTAATTCCGGGGCAAGCACGGGAGGGGTACATTAAAAAAGGGGTGGACGCTTGAAGTCGCCCAACCCCTCTATTTTACTTCAAACTTCCTTTCAACGATCTCCTTCTCTCTCCAACTCTTCTTCTACCACTTCAATCGTTCATGGCTATTGTTTAATACTCCCACAGGTTCTGTTCAAACTCAAAGAGTTCATACTTGATGCGTTCAGCCTCCAGCAGGGCATCAAGGCCTGTTGAATACTCAGAAATTTTCCGGTCGAATACGTTGTCTTCCTTGTAGATATAACTGTTGAAGATTCGTTTGTGGAAAACGTCATCATACGTCAGCCGGTTAGCGCTGTTAAAACGGTTAAACACTTCCGATTTGGCGAAAATGTTGCGGGCTTCGGGGAAATAGATCCAGAACAGGGGCTTGAAAGCCCTGAACTCCCCTTTCTCGTCGTAATCCTCCACCACGGGGCAGATCCCCAGGATGCGTACATCCAGCATGGAACGGTGCTTGTCGAAGAACCAGTCTTCCTTGATACGGATATTTTTCACGGTGGAGGGATTGAAAGTCACCGAGATCACCGTGTCATACCAGTCATACGGTGGGTAAGGCCGTTGCAACGACATGGTGTCGGCTCGTTCCAGCGTATTCATCAGTTCCTGAAAGGTCAGCGGAGCGGTGAATTCGTCGGTAGGAAGGCTGGCATCGTAAGCCGTGATGGATCCTTCCTTCAGGGCATCGATGATGACCTGCATGAGGCTTCTCCACTGGTTATGGGGTATTTCAGGGTAATAAAATACCTGGTTCATCTTTTCCTCCATGTCGATCACTCTCCAGAGACGTTTTTCCCAAAGGACATCGGCTTCCCTGACGTAGGCATAGGGCAGCGGAGTATTTTCATTGACCAGGGTTTTATCGTAGGCCGCATCGCGTGGCGGACTGTCAAGGATCTGAGCAGTAGCTGTCAGACCCAGGAAAGCCAGTCCGATGAATAAACCCAAATAAATTAATTTTTTCATTTCTCCTCCTGATACTGTTTTATCACGTTAAATTATTCAATGACTAGGGTGATGGTACCTAAACGACGGTTACCATCCGGTCCTTCGGCTATGATATTTTCAAGCCATACTTTGGTGCCTCGTTTGGCATTGGTGATGAAGGTCTTCATGTCCTGTGTCAGCTGGTTGCCTCTTGCTGCGCTGCTAAAAATATCCCCGCTGCGGACCGACACAAAGGTGAAGGAAGTGATCACAAAGTTCAGGTCGAATTCAAAATCCTCCGGTGGGCGGGGGATGATGGCCCCGGCGGCAATCAAGGCATTCCTGGCCACAGGCCCGTCATTGACATTGGCAATAAACGCTTTGGGATCCGGTACACGTTTGATGCGGAATTCTGACGTCCCCATGTTGATGTGCTGTCCTCCGTATTCGGCATCGACGTTGATCAGGGCCTTGCCGGTTGAGCCCTTGGGAATCCTGACAATGAAGTTGTAATTGTTTCCTGCAGGGGCGGGTGTCAGTGATCCGACATTGATGCGGGGGTTGATCAAATCGTTGCTGATACCTGGAACAGAAATGGAAACCGGATTATCCACTCCGATGTAAAAAACATTCATTTTGGTGGCAGAGACTGTCAAAGAAGGTTTTGCGACGATGTATTCATCCTTGAAGGCATAGTTCTGCGGCATGCCGGAGGGGTCCATCACCTGAACGATACCGGCATATTTCTTCAGTCCGGCCGATCCGGCTGGAAGCGTAAGTTTGACAACACCATCTTTCCCGTCGACCAGCCTCGCATTGCTGATATTGCGTAAGGTATCCACTCCCTCGGCGTAGTACACGGCCGGATTCTGTTTGGTATCATAGGCAGCTACGATGACCTCTGCCTCGTATTTGTCACCTTCAAAAATGTACCGGCTGTTGGCGATGACCTTGGCGCTGATCTGGTCGAATTTAAAGTCTTCAGCGGTCACCTCATTGTAAATATGAGAAACCACATCGAACTCGGCATTTTTCACTTCTGCGATAAGGCGGTTCAGGATGGCCACATCGGCAGCCAGTACCGTATAGTAAAAATAATGTTGTTCCCAGGTCTGTTTTTTATTGTCCGCATCCCGGAAATCACCCTCGGTGATCAGTCCCAGGCGGTCGCTGTCATTTGGCAGACCCATATACTCCAGCATTGTCGTTCTGTACTCATTGAGTTTCTTTTTCAGATCCCCGGCCACGCCCTCTTCACCTGTCCGTGATCTGCCAAAGAAGTACCGGGTGGGTTCCGTGAACCGGTCCTTGGAGGATATTTCATCCAGGGGCGTATTCTTAGCCTCTTCCACCGTATTGATGTCCGCGTCAGTCGTAATGATAACTTCATATTTCACCCCATTGATATAATCAATAAGATCCTGGGAAATCTTCTGTACTTCCTGGGCCTTCGACCAGTAAGGGCCGACCTTGTTGGGATTCAATGAGTGCTGCTGACTGAATTTCGAATACGTGTTATCCATTTTACTGGTAAATGTCCTGGCAGTGGTTTCCATGCTCTCATTCATGATAATGAATGTGTCGATGATCTCCTTGGATACATTGAGTGCGAGCAGGGAGGTCAACACCAGATACATCATGGCTATCATCTTTTGTCGTGGGGTTTCCTTATATCCAGCCATCTGATATTGATATTGGTTCTGTCAACTATGTTATGTTCAAGTATCGGCTTCAGGAGCCCATTCTGACGTTCATTGCCGAGAGCATATTGCCATACACCTTGTTCAGGGCAGCCAGGTTCTGGGTCAGTGAATCCACTTCCTGTTTGTATTTTGAGGTCAGGTTTGCCGAAGCATTCAGGTTCTCCAGGAACCTGTCGAGTGCTTTTTGCATCTGATCGGTCACCTCCGCCTGTTTGTTTGTACCCTGAAGCTGTTTTTCATAGAGGGCATTCACGGCAGCCATGTTCTGTTGATACTTCGTGGTCTTATCCACGGATTCATTCAGGCTGTTCAGGAAATGGCCGAGGGTGACCTGCAGTTTGCTGTTCGACTCCACATTTTCGTTAGAACCCTGTAGCTGAAGCTCATACATTGCATTCAGGGCAGCCAGGTTATCCGACACTTTCTTCATCTGGGTATTGAAATCCTTGGATTCCATTCCAATGGATTCGAGTTTGGAGGCCGATTCAGAGATTCTCTCGGCTGAGCTTATGTATTTCTGCGACAAGGTGGAAGCAGATTGAGCAGCCTGTTTGATGCTTTCAGAGAACTGATCCGTAGCCGACAGATTTCCTTTAATCGAGAGAGAGGCATCGTTATAGACCTTTGAAAGGGAAGCAGCTGACTGGGACGCATTTTTCAGGTTGCTGATATGCTCCTGCGATCCTTCCAGATCCTTGTTCAGAGTCTGTGAGGTCTTGGCATAGGTGGATGACAGTTCAGAGACCGATTTGGATGCGCCCTTAACATTTTCAACATACTCATTTGTAGCCAGAGCTGCATTTGAAACATCCGACAGTACGGCAGTGCTTTCACTCATTTTCTTCAGGCCCTTGCCCAGACTCTCGATCAGCCCCTGATCAATTTTAGCTTCTGCCAGCATGGAATCCAGCTCACCCGCAAGACTGCCCTGCTTTCCTTTTTTCAGGGTTTTGACATCGACCTCAGAGCCATGATACAAACCGGCCAGCTCAGGATAAACCAGGCTCCAGTCGGGCTCCACAAATGGAGGCTCGAACGCCGAGAAAAAGAAGATGATTGCTTCGGTACCCAGGCCGGCTACCAGCATGTAGTCAGCTCCCGGGTAGTGGTTGATTTTGAAAAGAGCTCCCAGAATGACAACGGATGCTCCCCATCCATAGAGTTTGGACATAAAATTCTTAAATCCTCGACTCCTAACTACATTGTTAAGTCCCATAATATTTATGAAATAGGTTAGGTTATTAAATAAATTTCAGGTCAAAAACGTATTTTTCTTATCGGTAGATATAGGATGCTTTGGAAGGATTATCCCCTTTTTGTCTCCCAAGGTAGTTTTGCACGCAACGGAATCCGATATAGCATTTGGCGGTATCCTGATATTCATAATTACGTGCATAGACCTGAAGATAGTAGGCAACATCCTTCCAGGAGCCTCCTCTGACCACTTTACGTTTCAGGGAAGGCGAGTCTGTTTCCTTAGCACTGTAAGTATAGGTGGGATTCATATCCCAGGCAAAATTGTAAGTGGATTCGTCGTAGGCATCGTTGGTCCATTCAGCGACATTTCCCGACATATCATACAAGCCAAAGTCATTTGGCGGATAGTGGGCAACCACCACGGTTGTTTGGCCGCCATCACCCACATAGTTCCCCCTCATAGGCTTAAAGTTTGCCAGAAAACATCCTTTACCGTTCCTGGTATAGGGTCCGCCCCAGGGATAGGGGTTGAGTTCGTATCCCCCTCTGGCTGCCCATTCCCATTCAGCTTCCGTGGGCAATCTGAACTCATTCAGAACAGCTTCCTCTTTTGAGGAAAGATAGCTGTTTAAAAGTTCGGTTCTCCAGATGCAGAATGCTTTCGCCTGAGCCCAGTTCACACCAACCACCGGATAGTTATCATATGCCGGATGCGCGAAATAGCGCTGGGTAGCCGGCTCATTGTATGAATAAACATAATCCTTGATCCAGGCCAGCGTATCAGGATAAACATTGATCACTTCCTTGCGCACATAGACGGACCGGTCGGTCATCCCCTGGGGACGATTGGCAAACATACCGTTGGTAGGATCACCCAGGGTGTTGTGATCTTTCTGGGCAGCTGCCTGCCAGTCAACCCAGTAATACTCATAGAACAATTTACGGGTATCGATTTCCTTTTTCCGGAAATACCGTTCATGTTCCGGAAGGAACATCTCTTCCAGGACTTCGCGCTCTTCTTCCCCGTACCAGTCGATCTCTTCCTCCCAGTTCAGGATGGGAGGATCATACACTTCTCCGGTCTTTTTATTTTCCTCAATGAGGTATACCTCCGGCTTCACATCGCCCAGCAAGCGTCTGGCAATGGAATCCCTTACATAATGAACAAATTGGCGGTATTCATTATTTGTGATCTCCGTCTCATCCATATAAAATGCCGAGATAGAGATGGTCCTGGGTTGGTGTATCTGTGAGGCGGGTACGTCCTGGTCACCGATCCCCATGGTAAAGCTTCCCATCGGGATATAAGCCATGCCATACGGATCGGGCTGATAAAAACGCGGACGTTTTTCCACGCCGATCAATTCCCCGTTGCCGGTATTCTTGCAACTCCCCAGAACAATCATCACCAGCAGAAAGATGAAGAACCTTTTCATTGGATTTCCTGATTTTGCGTTCATTATTAACGATGTTTATATACTATTATTATTTTAGATCAAGGTTCGGCTGCCTATAAAAACCTCGTATTCTTATAACTTTGCCTCAGCTTTTCAACTTCCAGCTTGAAACAATACCCGGCCATGACTTCGTGACTCCCACTGCTGTAGGATCCACCGAGGGAGGAAGTGGTAATATCATAGGAGTATCCGATCCGGATGTTCTTATAACTCACTCCCAACATGACAACGATGGCATCCTGCAAACGATAGCTGGCACCTCCCCAGAAACGGTCTTTATAATTCAGCAAGGCGGTTGCATCCACCTGGAACGAAGCTCCATCTGTTTTGAAAAGCATGGAGGGCGTAACCGTAAAGGCCGGATTGCCCGGAAACGTAAATTCATAACCCCCGGTGAGATAATAATGCCGTCTCAGCTGCATCTTGAATTCCGCTCCTTCAACCTTTCCCAGCGCTTTTCCCCTGGATTGAAGCACCTGTGTGGATGATATGCCGACGTAGAACAGTTCAGGAACACGATAAAACACACCTACGGACGCATCTACCAGCATATCGCTTTCTTTCCCGAGCTGTGTCAGAATCGGATCATCATCCACCGGTTTTAATTTCGAAAAATCCACTGACTTATCATTAAAACTGACCATCGCTCCCAGACCCATGATTCCATTTCCAACCTTGAGATGGTAGGCATACCCAAACTTCACGATCGTATTTCCTTCAAAGCCAAGCTTGTCAGAAGTTATGGAAAGACCCAAACCCCCTCTGAGAAAGCGTATTGGAGCGTCAAGATTAATCGTATACGTTTCAGGTGCCACATCGTTGCCTTCCGTATCCTCAAAACCCAGCCACTGTTGCCGGTAAAGCCCGAAGGCACAGATCGCCTCATTGGTACCGATGACACCGGGATTAATCCCAAGGTGATTGAACATATACTGACTAAACTGAGGTTCCTGCTGGCCAAAAATGACAAACGGGATAATCGAAAAAAATACACTTACAGCATTTGCAATATACCGTTTTCTTAATTGCATCGAATAGCCTGAGCCTAAAAGGCTGCTAAATTAATGATTTTTCTTTAAACCAAATCTTTCCGGGCAATATTAACAAATGGATGGCCGGTTTTTTTAAGCTATCCCTATTAATAACTGATTATTTCATTTTATAGTACTTCGTTCAGAAAAAAGATTAAAATCTTCATTTATGGGCATTTAAGAAAATAGCTACATTTGCGCCGATTTTAAAATCCGTTCCCATGGCCTTTCTTCAGCACGAAAAATTATTTTCACGAAAATGGTTTGCCACCTACAGCCTGATCACGCTGGGTGCCTTTATCCTGGCAGCCGGTTTCGTTTTTTTCATTACCCCCTATAAAATCGTTCCGGGAGGCGTCTATGGTATTGCCATTGTTGTCCACCATCTCACCAAGGGTATATTTTCATTCTTCCCTAACGGACTGCCGGTCGGTGCAGTTGGCCTTGTCCTGAACATTCCCCTCACAATCATCGGCATTCGTATTCTGGGACCCCGTTTTGGAGTGAAGACCGTGGTTGGTTTTGTTCTGACATCTGCTTTCATTGATTTGATCACCTGGTACTGGGGCGATGCACCACTGGTGACGGACGATGCACTGCTTTCTTCCATTTTCGGAGGTGTACTCATCGGGCTGGGGCTGGGATTGGTCTTTAAATCAAAAGCCACTTCCGGAGGATCGGACATCATTGCCATGATTCTGGCAAAGCATACACGCCTTCCCCTCGGGCAACTGATGATCTATGTAGACTCCGTCATTGTCCTGGTGGGCCTGATTGCATTCGGTGACTGGCGCATCCCTCTGTATTCCTGGATTGTGATCTTTATCACCGGCAAAGTGATCGATGTGGTCATCGAAGGGATCAGCTATGACAAAACCCTTTTCATTATCTCCGAGAAACATCAGGAGATTCGCACCAAGATCCTCGCTGATCTGAACAGGGGTGGAACCCTCATCGAAGGAAAAGGTATGTACAATTATGACGACAGAAAGATCATTTTCACCGTTGTCAACCGCCGGGAGCTGGCAATCCTGGAGGATTACATCCATACGGTCGATCCCAATGCCTTCCTTGCGGTAATCAATGCCAACGAGATCCTTGGCCAGGGATTCAAATCCCTGGAGGAAAAAGTCAGCGAATAAGGTCATTTCCTGATCAGCTTGAGGATGTCATTCCCATTGGCAAAGATCAGAAGGGCAAACAGCAGGATCATTCCGGCGATCTGCGCATATTCAAGGAACTTATCGCTGGGTTTGCGGCCGGTGACGATCTCAAACATCAAAAACAGCACATGACCGCCATCCAGGCCCGGAATCGGAAGTACATTCAAGATGGCCAGCATGATCGACAAAAAGGCGGTCAATCCCCAGAAGGACTGCCAGTCCCAGGTAGAAGGAAAGATTTTTCCCATGGTGATGAATCCGCCAACCGATTCGTATGCTTTTTCTGTTGAGAACAGCAGTTTGAGCGACTTCAGGTAATTCCCGATCCCAGTGAATGCTTTGGTGATGCCTGCCGGGATAGCTGACAGAAACGAGTATTCCTTTTCCTGAAACTTAAAAAAAGCGTCCAGGCTTTTATTTTGCACTCCGATCAGTCCGCTTTCAGGAACCGTAACAGGAATGTGCAGGGTATCTCCGGAGCGGACCAGGTCCACGATCACCTCCTGGTTTTTAAAGCGCTGCAGGGCATTCCTGAACTCCGTGAAAAACGGCAGGCTGGCCTGGTTTAGCCCAATGATCCGGTCCTCCAGTTTCAGGCCGGCCTTTTCCGCGGGGGAATCTTTGCCGAAACCGGCTACCTCGAACGGAATCCTTGGCCAGATGACAGGATTCTCTTGCTTGAGCAATTTACTGACTGCCGACTCCCGGATGATGACCTCGACGGGTTCACCGTCACGGATGACCTGGATGGTTTTCGCCTCCTCCAGAATGATGTGGGGAATGATTTTCTGGAAATCCACCACGGGCTCCTGATCGACTGAGAGGATCCGGTCACCGTTTTGCAGTCCCAGCTCCAGGGCCAATGTGTCGCAGGAAATTCCGTACTTGTTGACTTCAGAGGTCGGAAGGTACTGTTCCCCCCAGGCGAACAAGATGCCGACATAGATGAGCATCGCCAGCAAGACATTGACGATCACTCCGCCCAGCATGATGATCAGGCGCTGCCAGGCAGGTTTTGATCTGAATTCCCACGGCTGGGGAGGTTGTTTCATCTGCTCTCTGTCCATAGATTCATCAATCATCCCGGAAATTTTGACGTATCCCCCAAGGGGTAACCAGCCTATTCCGTATTCAGTTTCCTTATGGCGAAAGCGAAATAAATGGAACCAGGGGTCAAAAAACAGATAAAACTTCTCCACTCTTGTCTTAAAGACCCTGGCTGCAATATAATGGCCCATTTCGTGGAAAATGACCAGAATTGACAGGCTTAGCAGCAGTTGAATGATCTTGATCAGCACCTCCATCTTCGTTGGTTTAGCTTTAATAAAATGTTCAGTGTCGTTTTTGGTTTACAATGGCCTCCGCCAATTTCCTTGCCACCCGGTCTGTTTCCGTATATTCGGATAATTCCGGATGCCTGACGAATGGAACCTCCTCCATACATTGTTCAATGATGACCGGGATATCCGTAAACAGTACCCGCTCCTGTAAAAAAGCTCCCACAGCCACCTCGTTGCCTGCATTCAGTATACAGGGCATGTTCCCACCCAGGTCAAGCGCTTCATAAGCCAGGGCAAGATTACGAAATTTTACGAAATCGGGCTGGCTGAACGTGAGTGCAGGAAAGTCCGAAAAATCGAACCGCGGAAGGTCAGAAGGGACCCGTTCGGGGTATCCGAGTGCGTACAGGATTGGCAGCCGCATATCGGGCAGTCCCATCTGGGCTTTAATGCTGCCATCATGAAATTGCACCAGGGAGTGGACGACCGACTGGGGATGGATCACCACCTTTATTTGCTCCGGTTGTAAATTGAACAGCCACCGGGCTTCGATCACTTCCAGACCTTTGTTCATGAGTGTGGCCGAATCAATGGTGATTTTATCCCCCATGCTCCAGTTAGGATGCTGAAGCGCCTGCTGCCGGGTGATCGAAGGAAATTCGGACCTGTCTTTCTCCCGGAAGGGCCCGCCGGATGCAGTAAGATAGATCCGCTCAACAGAAGACAGGCGCTCACCGGCCAGGCACTGGAAGATGGCCGAGTGCTCCGAGTCGACAGGGATCACGGGGGCATGGTGCTTTTCCGACAAAGCGGTGATGATTTCCCCTGCGACCACCAGTGATTCCTTATTGGCCAGTGCCAGCTGGTGTCCAAGTTCCAGTGACCGGATCGCCGGATACAATCCCGCGAAACCAACAATGGACAGCAGCACTTCATCAATGTTTTCCATCTCAAGAGCCTCGAGGGCTGCTTCCTCCCCTGCATAAACCTTCACCGGGTATGACGCCAGCGCCTCCCTCACCTGACCGTAAAGGGCATGGTCGGAGATGACCACGGCATTGGGCCCGTAAGTGATCGCCTGCTCAATCAGCAAACCGGCATTCTTACGGGCAGTGAGAAGCTCCAGTTCAAATAGGTCACCGTGCTGCCTGATCACCTCAAGTGCCTGCTTACCAATCGATCCGGTCGAACCCAGTATGGCAATCCCCTTCTTTTTCATCAAAACCTTATGTAATCAGTAGGATCTACCGGATTACCATTGAACCATAATTCAAAATGCAGGTGTGGACCGGTGGAAAGCTCACCCGATTCACCGATGATGGCAATGACATCCCCTGCTTTGACAAAATTCCCCTCCTTTTTCAGTATAACAGCGTTATGCTTGTATACCGACAAGATATTTTGCTGGTGCTGCAGGGCGATCACATGACCAGTTTCCAGGGTCCAGCCTGCAAAGACAACCATTCCGTCAAGAATGGCCTTGATGGGCTCATTCTTATTGGCAACCAGGTCAACGCCAAAGTGGCCGATATCAGCATTGAAGCGGTTGGTCACGATTCCTTCCAGCGGAGAAAAGAATAAAAAATCAGGAACCAGTTCACCCTCATCCGGAGAGACGATGCCTGAGGAAAGATCCTGAATGTATCTTCCCTGCCGCTGGAATTCCAGCCGCAGCAGGGAGTCTTCAGGAGAATGGGAAAGGGTAATGTTCTGATAATCGGCCGAGGAATCCAGCTGGCCTTCGCTGCCAATGCCCACCTGGTAATAGGTGGCTGTTGTATCACTGCCTTCAATGATGTTTTTAAGATTCTCAAAATAGATGCTCTGCTGCATGAACGCCCTTTCAATGGAATCGGCTTTGAGCTGAAGTGCATACATTTGTCTTGGCAGGTCCACATTCATGTACCCTGGTATGTACTCCCTCAAGGGAGTGAAAGCGATCAGAAAAATGGTCAGTACCACGAGAATGATCGTCATAAGCCCCAGGACGATGAAAACATTCAGGCGTGAAAGGCGAAAAGAAAGCTTGACTTCATAAGTGTCCTCATTGCGGATCACCAAAAGATACTTGTCACGGAGCTTCTGAATCCACTTTTTTCTTTTCAGGGACTTCTTTTCTGCCATGTATCCGAATTTTCCGCGGCAAAGATAGTGCAATCCTCTTCATATCTGACAGAGAAAATATTTCCTGTCCCGGACTGGCATCCACTGTAATCCATGTAGTTCTTTTTGTCCGTCCGGACATTATTAAGAAAAATAAAATAATTTTGCAGATTTTAAGTTTGTAAGGAGTTAGTTAACGGAAGGATCCACTTAGAAGAGGTTCTCTCGACCTGATGAAACAAGGCCATATTTCAAGTCCCTTCTTCTCTTACGGGGCGGGTAGGATCATTTTTTTTACCCTGGCAGCCCTGTTCCTGGTTTCCTGCAGTACCAAGAAAAATACCCTGACCCGCAGGATGTACCATAATCTGACGGCTCATTACAATGCTTACTGGAATGGAAAGCAAAGCATCAGGGAGGGAGAAGAGGAACTTCAGAAAGCAGCAAAGGACAATTATTCGTTCATCCTTCCGGTCTTCAATTATGGCACGAAAGAACAGGCCGTTTCAGTCAACCCACAGATGGACAGGGCCGTTGAGAAGGGATCCAAAGTGATTCAGAAGCATTCGATGTTCTTCGGTAACAGGGAGTATGTCAACTGGGTCGACGACAGTTACCTGATGATCGGTATGGCCTATTTTTACAAACAGGAATACCTGATGGCCCGCAGAACATTTGATTACGTGATCAAGAACTATGAGAACGATCCCATCAAGTATGAGGCCATGATCTGGCTGGCGAGTTCCTACATTCAACAGCAGGAATGGAACAAGGCCCAATCGCTTCTCGACCTTGTGCAGAGTGAAATTGATAAAGAGGTCCTCGCCTTGAAGATGGTAAAGCGACTGCCTCTGGTGTATGCGGATTTCTATATCAAACAGAAATTGTATAAGCAGGCGGTCCCCTATCTTGAAAGGGGACTTGAGATCAACCATGACAAGGTCACTCAGTGCCGCCTGTTATTCATTCTTGGTCAGATTTATCAGGCCGATAAAGATTATGAAGCTTCTTCCGAGTACTATACCAAGTTGATCAAGCGGGGTGCACCATACGAAATGGCTTTTAATGCCCGTATCAACCTGGCACAATCCTATTCGGCTGCAACAGGTGATAAAAAAATGATCATCAAACAGTTGCAAAAAATGATCAAGGATCTTAAAAATGAAGATTTCCTCGACCAGATCTACTATGCTCTTGCTGAAATTGCACTCAGGGACAATGACGACAGCCTTGGCATCAAATACCTCAAGTCATCGGTAAGCAAGAGCACATCCAATCTTTATCAGAAGTCAATATCATCGCTTCGCCTTGCCGATCTTTTCTTCTCCTATCCCGATTATGCGAATGCTCAGGTGTACTACGACACAGCGGTGATGTTCCTGCCTGCTGATTACCCGAACTATGATCCCATCGTCACCAAGGCCAGGTTGCTGACCGATCTTGTGACCCACCTCACTACGATCCACGTGCAGGACAGCTTGCAGGCGATTGCAATGATGCCGGAGAAGGAGCGTATGGATCTGATCAATAAAATGATTGCCGACTACAAGGAAAAGGAACGGCTGCGGAAAGAGCAGGAGGCTCTGCTCCAGAACCAGGTCATGATGGCTTCTTCCTCCTACCAGACACAGCAGAACGTTGACCGTCTTGCAGGCGGAAAATGGTACTTTTACAATCCGTCCACGCTTAGTTTCGGCTATAATGAGTTTTTGAAAAAATGGGGCAACCGTAAGCTTGAAGATCTCTGGCGCCTGAAAAACAAACAGGTGATCTCCATGGGACAGGAGGAGGAATTGGCAGAGGCCGATTCACTCACCTCCGATAGTACGGCGGTTCTTTCCACCGATCCGCTCAAACCGGAAACCTACCTGCAGAACCTACCCCTGACCGAAGAACAGATGGCCAGATCCAATAAGATGATTGCCAATGCCTTCTTTCAGTCGGCATTGATCTATGATGACGGCCTCTCTGACTTTCCAATGGCCATTGAATCATACCGCGGCCTGATCGACCGGTACCCGTCCGACGAACGGGTTCTGGAGGCCTACTTCAACCTCTACTCCATCTTTACCGATCTGCAGGACTCAGAGCGAACTGCCTTTTACAGGGATCTGATCGTTAACAACTACCCTGATAGCGATTATGCCAAAATCATCATGGATCCCAATTACAGCCTGGTCCTTCAGGCTCAGCGTAATAAAGCCGCCATTCTGTATGAAGAAACCTACCAGGCTTATCAGAACGAACAATATATGATGGTAAAGATCTATTCGGAAGAAGCCATGACCAATTATCCCGAAGATAAGGTCCTGATCCCGAAATTTGAATATCTGCGCTTGCTGGCTGTCGGGCAGAGCGTCGGCCATGATTCACTGGGTGTCCTGCTCCGGCAGTTCATTGAAAAATATCCATCCCACGAGGTAACCCCGCTTGCTCAGAATGTGCTGAATCATCTGACTATCATCGATGAAATCCTTGCCGATAACGATTCTACGCTCAGCACCGACTCCCTGGAGATCAACCAGGAAGTCATAGCACCCTATGTATACGAGCCCAATACGATCCACTTTTACATCCTGGTGGTGGATGCAGGACGCATCAACGTCAATGCGACCAAGGTGAAAATATCCGATCATAATCAGAAATATCACCGCCTGGAAAACCTGACCATCAGCAGCGTTCTTCTTGATAATAAGCGGCAGATGATCACTGTCAGTAATTTCCGGAACAAGGAACAGGCCCTCACTTACTTTGCAGGAATCCGCAACAGTGAGTACATTTTCTCCAATATCCCTTCGGATGCCTTCAGCCAGTTTATCATCTCGTCCGAAAATTACCGGATCTTCTATGAAAATAAGGACACGAAAGATTATTTAAGGTTTTTCACGAAGAATTATCAGACTGAAAATTAGCCGGAGTGAACAGAAAACTTTAGAAATTAGCATTATGCGGGATTTCGTGCAACATTTTACATTAACTTTGCGTAAAATCGAATTCAAACAACCATTTTAATTATAAATCAAAGATATACTATGGTGAAGAATAATTTACCCGATGCACCTTCGATCAATCTTCTGGGCGCTGGTACCATCCTGAAGGGTGATATCACCTCCAGCGGCGATTTCCGCATTGACGGCACAATGTTGGGCTCCATCAATTCCAAAGGTAAAATCATTGTCGGGACGACCGGGAAAATTGACGGTGAGGTCGTATGCCAGAATGCAGATATCAGCGGTGAGCTTAAAGCAAACATCACGGTGACGGAACTGTTGACCTTAAAAGCCACAGCCAAGATCCACGGTGACATCCGCACCGGAAAACTGGCCATCGAATCAGGAGCTAGCTTCTCCGGAACCTGCTCCATGGAAGAACCTTCTTTTAAACGGGATAAATTTGTTCTGGAAAATGAAAAACCAATTGTCAAAGAAAAAGTCCTTTGACAATTTCATCAGGTATTCCAGTATTTCATCCCAGATGCTGGTCATCATCCTTGTGGGTATCTTCGGTGGTGTGCAATTAGACAAGCTGATCAAGACCGATTTTCCTGTTTTCACGGTGATCCTCTCAGTTGTATCTGTCTCACTGGCTATCTATTATGCAGTTAAGGATTTTATTAAAACCAAATGACATGCGGTCTCCGTTTCCAAGGTTCGTCGCCAGATTGACTGTATTCACCCTGATCCTGGGACTGATGACATGGCTCGCTTTTTTTCTCCTGCCGAAGGGATCTGCTTCTGTAACGGTTCCGTTCCAATTTGTTTTTTTTTACACAGTAACCCTTTGCGTCCATTATGTTCTTCTGAAAGCAGCGCGCAAAAGCCCGGGTTCATTTGTCACCCGCTTCATGGTGGTCTCTTTCCTTAAACTCCTGCTCTACGTTATCGTTCTGGTCATCTACCTCCTGCTGAATAAAGGGGATGCCTTACGTTTCACCGTTCCCTATCTAATGCTTTATGTGCTGTTCTCATCTTTCGAGATTTACTCCTTTCTCAAAATTTCGAAAACATTCGTTCCAGATCAAAAGGAGGTAAGGCCATGATCCATATCACGCGACGGGAGAGGTTTAATGCTGCTCACAGGCTTTTCAGACCTGAGTGGTCCGATGAAAAAAACAGGGAGGTGTTTGGTAAATGTTCCAATCCCCTGTGGCACGGACACAATTATGTCGTCTATGTTACCGTTAAGGGAGAAATCGATCCGGTTACCGGGTTCCTCGTAAATTTAAGTGATCTGAGCAAGGTCATCACTACCTTCATCATTGATAAGGTTGACCATAAGAACCTTAACCTGGAAGTTGATTTTATGAAAGATAAGCTTGTTTCGACTGAAAATCTTGCGATAGCGATCTGGGATCAGCTTGCCGGTCCGGTCCGGCAGCTTGGTGTTGAATTGCATTGCATCAAAGTGGTGGAAACAGAAAATAATTACGTTGAGTATTACGGACACAAATGACCAGGAAATTTCGTGGTAAAACGCTAAAACTGATAACCTATGGCAAGCAACATTGTTCGGGAAATGATGAAAGAAAATACGATGGATGGCTATGAAAAATTTGATCTGTACAACAAGGAGGCAATTGAGAAGCTGAGCAATCATTATAAGGACATCCTGAAGCTTTTGGGGGAGAATCCTGACCGGGAAGGGCTGTTCAAGACCCCTGAAAGGGTGGCCAAGGCAATGTTGTTCCTGATGCATGGTTATGATCTTGACCCTGAAGTCATTCTCCGGTCGGCTATGTTTCAGGAAGATTACAAAGAGATGGTCATCGTAAAGGACATTGAAATCTACTCCATGTGCGAGCACCATATGATCCCCTTTTTTGGCAAGGCACACGTGGCCTATATCCCGAATGGGTACATCGTGGGATTGAGCAAGATACCGCGCGTGGTTGATGCTTATGCACGCAGGCTTCAGGTCCAGGAACGCATGACACGCCAGATCAAGGAATGCATCCAGAACACGCTGCATCCGCTGGGCGTTGCCGTAGTCATTGAAGCCGTGCACATGTGTATGTCGATGCGGGGGATCCAGAAACAAAATTCTGTGACAACCACATCCGATTTCACCGGAGAATTCCAGAAGGAGGCCACACGGGAAGAATTCATCCATTTGATCGGTTCCCGGCTTCATTAAAATCATTCTAAGTTGACACGATAAATCATTGTAATTTAAATACTTAGAATGATAAAACACCAGATCGGTCAAAGTTGTGAAAGTTTTATATTTTTGCACCTCTCAGAAAAGTACACACTATGAAGGCTTATGTTTTCCCCGGACAGGGTGCCCAGTACCCTGGAATGGGTAATGATCTGTATGATGGACACGAACAGGCCAGAAAGCTCTTTGAACGGGCCAATGATATCCTGGGATTCCGGATTACGGATGTGATGTTCAAGGGTTCCGAGGACGACCTGCGGCAGACGCGTGTGACTCAGCCTGCCATTTTTCTTCATTCTGTCATTCTCTCCAGAGTAATGGGTGATCGTTTCAAACCCGACTTTGTTGCCGGGCATTCACTCGGGGAATTTTCCGCGCTGGTCACCTGCAAGGCGCTCAGCTTTGAAGACGGCCTGCGGCTGGTGGCCAAACGTGCCGATGCGATGCAGAAAGCCTGTGAGGTCCAGCCTTCCACCATGGCTGCCATCCTCGGACTGGATGACGAGGTGGTGGAAAAAGTGCTCAGGTCCATTAAAGATATCGTCGTGCCGGCGAATTATAACAGCCCTGGTCAAATTGTCATCTCCGGGACAATCACCGGTGTTGAGCAGGCCTGTGAAAAATTAAAGGAAGCAGGCGCCAAACGGGCTATCCTGCTGAAAGTCGGCGGTGCGTTCCACTCACCGCTGATGGAACCTGCCCGCCTGGAACTGGCAGAAGCCATCAACATCACCGAGGTCAAGGTACCCACCTGTCCGGTCTATCAGAATGTCAATGCCCAGTCGGTCACAAATCCGGATGTGATCAAGTCCAACCTGATCAAACAACTCACCTTCCCGGTTCGCTGGACGCAAACCATCAAAAACATGATTGCTGATGGCGCTGATACGTTCATTGAGATCGGTCCCGGCAAAGTCCTGCAGAACCTGATCCTTCAGGTTAAAAAAGACATAAAGGTGCTGAGCGGGGAAGTGGATATGTAATTCGTTGATGTGCGCCCTTTCATTACCCTGAAAGCTTTTTAAGGTATGGATGATGATCACCACCGGGTGCTACAGGTGTTGCTTTGCGGATTTCGTATACCGCCTGAATGCTTGGCAGGGCATCTTCACATCCAAAACCGTTTCCCATCAGTACCTGCCGGTAACTTTCAGTATGAAGGTCGGTGAATCCATCGCTGAATTCCACGTCATTCCCATTCACAGTGACGCGCCGGAAGGTGCGAAGACCTTTTATGCGAGCCTCTTCAGGCAGCAGGTTATGATCCAGGCTCAGGAACCACCTGACACGGGCTTTTTCGAGAGTCAGAAACCCCGAAACGGTTTTATCATCTGAATAATGGACCGTATTTTCCCTGACCGTTCCAAAAATGTCAATCAGCATATCGAAGAAGTGTATCCCGATATTGGTTGCCACTCCGCCCGAATTTGTAATGTCGCCTTTCCAGGACCTGAAATACCACTTGCCCCGCGAGGTGACATAGACCAGGTCCACATCATACACCTTATCGGCCGGTCCGGCCTGAACTGCCTTTTTAAGCTCAATGATTGCCGGATGCAACCTGACCTGGAAGATCACATTGATCTTTCGGCCTGTTTCCCGTTCGATCTCCTGAAGGGCCTCCACATTCCACGGGTTCAGCACCAGCGGTTTCTCGCAGATGACATGGGCCTGGTTTCGGAGTGAAAGACGAATGTGAGCGTCGTGCAGGTAGTTGGGTGAGCAAATGCTGACATAGTCAATCCTGCGGTCACCCTGCCGGCGCAACTTATCCAGATGCCGGTCGAAACGTTCGGGTTCCCTGAAATAATCCGCATCCGGGAAGTAATTGTCCATGATCCCCACGCTGTCGTGGGGGTCCAGAAAGGCAACCAGTTCATTCCCGGTATCCTTGATGGCTTTCATGTGGCGGGGTGCTATGTACCCTGCAGCACCGATCAATGCAAAATTCATGATGTTGGTTTGCTATGAATGATGAATTATTCTTCCCTGATGACTTTCCCCTCTGAAAGGATGTAAGACTGGTCGCTTTCCGGGCACCGGGCCCGGCCATTTTTGTCAAACTGAAGCCTGTGGCCGTAGGCACTCATCCAGCCGGTTTGCCTGGCCGGATTACCCACCACAAGTGCATACGGAGCAACGGATTTTGTCACCACGGCCCCTGCCCCGATAAACGCATAATCACCGATCTCCACACCGCAAACGACCGTGGCATTGGCACCAATGGTCGCACCCCTGCGCACCAGGG
Organism: Bacteroidales bacterium; assembly: GCA_035342335.1. Classification (NCBI taxonomy): domain Bacteria; kingdom Pseudomonadati; phylum Bacteroidota; class Bacteroidia; order Bacteroidales; species Bacteroidales bacterium. The sequence continues at coordinate 17,676 of DAOQWY010000013.1, read as the reverse complement.
TCCTGATATACTGCCCCCGCCGCACAACTGCACTCCTGGGATTGACCACATTGGTAAAGACCATCGACGGACCAAGAAAGACATCATCCTCACAAACCACCCCCGCGTAAATCGAAACATTGTTCTGAACCTTCACATTGTTCCCTAACTGCACCCCGGAGGCAATGAAAACATTCTGCCCGATGATGCAGTTCTCCCCGATCACCGAGTCGGTCATCAGGTGAGAGAAATGCCACACCATGGTCCCTTTGCCTATGATACAGCGTTCATCCACAATGGCACTTGCATGTACAAAATATTCTTCCGGAAGCTTCATGATCCGTTCTGTTTGAGAAATTCAAGAATCGATTGAATGATATGATCCTGCTGTTCGTGGTCCAGCTCCGTGTGCATGGGCAGTGACAGAACGACATCGCACAAAGCCTCTGTCACCGGAAGATCTCCAACGGCATAGCCCGTATCGCGGTAGGCCTTCTGCAAGTGCAGGGGTACAGGGTAATAGATCATTGCCGGTATGTCTTTTTCCTGCAGATATTTTTGTAGGGCATTGCGGTCAGCATGGATGATCCGCAGGGTATACTGATGGAACACATGGCTGGTATAGGAAGCCCGGTACGGAATTTTCACGCCGGGACACTGTTCCAGCCCCCGGTCATAATAATCCGCTGCTTCCTGACGCTGACGGGCGTACTGATCCAGGTACTTCAGCTTTACATCCAGAATGCCGGCCTGGATGCTGTCGAGCCTTGAATTCACTCCGATGTAGTCGTAATGGTACCGTGTGAACATGCCGTGATTGACAATTCCCCGCATCTGAGAGGCCAGCGCATCGTCATTGGTGAACAGTGCACCGCCGTCCCCGAAAGCTCCAAGATTCTTGGAAGGAAAGAACGACACCGTACCGATCTCCCCCATCGTCCCCGCTTTTCTGACGGTTCCGTCGCTGAACCGGTAATCAGAGCCAATCGCCTGGCAGGCATCTTCGATGACCAGCAACTGATTCTCCCGGGCAATCTGAAGAATGGATTCCATTTCCGCGCACTGTCCAAACAGATGGACGGGAATGATAGCCCTGGTCCGCGGTGTAATGGCTTTTCTTACCTGATCCGGATCCATGTTGAATGTATCCGGATCCACATCCACAAGAACCGGCTTCAATCCCAGCAAGGCAATCACCTCAACGGTCGAAACGAACGTGAACGACACGGTGATCACCTCGTCACCGGGTTTCAAACCCACGGCCATCATCGCCACCTGCAGGGCATCCGTTCCATTGGCACAGGGAATCACATGCTTCACCCCCAGGTAATGCTCCAGGTTTTTCTGAAACCGGCCCACGGCCGGCCCATTGATGAAAGCAGTGGATTCCGCTACCTCCTGAATGGCCGCATCTATTTCGTTCTTTATCCTGTCGTATTGTCCTTTCAGGTCAACCATCCTTATCGGTTTCATGCTGCAGGTATTTGATTCAAATCTTTATCCGTTCTGCCGGATTGTGGAAACATAAAATCCCGGTGAACTTCTGACCAGGATCCTTGTGGCTGCAATCCTTCCTAAAACGGGCGCAAATTTACGATAATTTGATGTCTGAACGAAAGCTCTGTGCCATTTTACTACCTTTGTCATCCCTAATCCAAAAGAAAAATGATCCGGGCCCGTCATATCCTCCTCACCCTGTTCTGCCTGGCAGGATCTTTTTCCTTAACGGCACAGCAAAGTATCAGGGATTCCTCGATCACGATAACGACGTTAAGGGTGAATTTGGGATTTTATATCCCCGGTGGCGATATCGCAGAACGGTTTGGACCCAATTTCACCACCGGAGGCGAATTTTACGTAAAAACCCGTAAAAACTTCCTGGTCGGTACAGAAGGAAATTTTCTGTTTGGGAATGCTGTCAAAAATGAAGAGGAAGTCCTGGGAACGCTCCTGACGGATAAGGGATGGGTGATTGATCAATACGGCACACCAGCGGATGTTTTTCTCTATGAAAGGGGATTTTCTGTCTTTTTGAAACTTGGAAAAATTGTGCCTGTGTTCGGGCCCAATCCGAACTCCGGATTGCAGTTTTCGCTGGGAGGCGGGTATCTGCAGCATAAGATCCGGATCGAAAACATTGAGGGAACCGTACCACAGGTGATGGGTGACTATAGAAAAGGTTATGATAAACTTTCGGGAGGATTTGCCATCTCAGAATTTGCCGGATATGTCCATTACGGGAACAATAAGCGCATTAATTTTTCTGCGGGTTTGGAGCTACAACAGGCCTGGACTTCCCCGATGCGTCCGTATGATTTCAACCTGATGGGGAAAGATACCTCCAGAACGCTGGCACTGTTCTATGGGATAAAAGCGGGATGGATGATCCCATTCTATCGGAAATCCTCTTCAGGCTATTATTATTATTGATGCGATTTCTCTACACCTTATCGATCCTGATCTACGGTCTGGCTATCCGGGTGATGTCGTTGTTCCAGCGGAAAGCCGCCCTGTGGGTTTCCGGTCGGAGGAAGATTTTTGAACGGTTGAGTGACTTTAAAAAATCCTCCTCTGCACCCATCCTGTGGTTCCACTGTGCATCGCTGGGGGAATTTGAGCAAGGACGTCCGCTCATCGAACGAGTCAAGGCCACCTTTCCGGAGCACCGGCTACTGCTGACCTTCTTTTCCCCTTCGGGTTACGAAATCCAAAAGCATTATCCCTTGGCTAGCCTCGTCAGCTATCTTCCTCTTGACACACCCTGGAATGCGAAAAAATTCATAAAGACAGTCAGGCCGGAAAGGGTCTTTTTCATCAAATATGAATACTGGTACAATTTTCTGTCTGTCCTTGCCAGGAATAACATACGCGTTTACATCATTGCCGCTGCCTTCAGGCCACGACAGGTCTTTTTCAGGTGGTATGGAACCTGGTTCCGCAAACAGCTCCGGAGAATCACCTGCCTGTTTGTCCAGAATGAACTCTCGTTCCGCCTGCTGGAGCACCATGGGATAAAAAATGCCATCGTATGCGGTGATACCCGGTTTGACAGGGTTAAAGCCATCGCAGATCACCCCAGGCACTTCCCGGAGATTCAAAAATTCATTGATGGTCATCCGGTAATCATTGCAGGAAGTACCTGGCCTGAGGATGAAGAGCTGCTAATCAGGTTCACCGAAAAAAAATCAGTCGGTCTTCGGTTTGTGATCGCACCCCACGAAGTACATCCTGAGCGGATCCAGTCACTGATCAAAAGGATTGGGCAATCAGCCCTTACCTATTCATCACTTCTGTCCGCGGGCGAGGTGACTGCGGAGATCCTGATCATCGATAGCATCGGAATTCTGTCGCATCTCTACCAGTATGCCACCGTGGCTTACATAGGAGGCGGATTCGGGAAAGGGATCCATAACATCCTGGAAGCTGCCGCTTTTGGCATACCTGTCCTGTTTGGACCCCATTACGGGAACTTTCAGGAGGCCGCCGACCTGATCCATTTAAAGGGAGCGTTTTCGATCACCTCAGAGGATGAACTCATCCGGAAAGCAGAAGAGCTGATGGCGGATCCCGTCAAGTACAAAAAGGCTGCCGGAGCAGCCTTTTCCTATGTTAAGGATCATACGGGCGCTACGGACATCATCCTTGACTTTATTCAAACCATCCAATAGATTTTTACCATGATAAAAAAAACAAGCCGACTGAAGAGCAAGGGAAACATCGTCCTCCTGCTGGAAAAGAAAGATCAGCTGCCTCCATCCTTCCTGACAGGGGAAGAATTTTCCTATGTGATCCGTCAGAAGGAAAAACAGGAAAAAGACCTGGTGGTCCTGAACCGGTACGATCATCTTGTGGTGATCCAGTTCATCAAAGAAGAAGCATCCGCTCCGAAAAGATGGGAAAACTGCCGGATAGCCGGTGACAGGATCGGGACAGTGCTGAACGATCATAAGATCAGGGAAGTGATCCTGTTGGATGTTGAAGGCAGGCAGGAGGAAACACTTGCCCTGGCGGAAGGGATGGAACTGGGCAACTATCAGTTCCTGGCCTATAAAAAAGATCCCGGGAAGAAAAAGAATTCGCTGGAAACGATATCCATCTGCTCAAAAAGTGTGACCCCGAAAATGGTGGACCTCCTCAATAGTGTATGTGAGGGGACCAGCCGGTGCCGAAACCTGATCAACGAACCGGTGATCAACCTGAATGCCGCCAGGCTGGCCGGTGAAATAGAAAAGATGGGTAAAGAGGTGGGTGCTGAGGTGGAGATTCTGAACAGAAAAAAAATTGAAGCACTAAAAATGGGAGGGTTGCTGGCCGTCAATAAGGGGAGTCTGGATCCACCCACCTTCTCCATCTTCAGCTGGAAGCCTCCAAAGCCTGTCAACAAAAAACCGTACGTACTGGTGGGCAAAGGGATTGTGTTTGATACAGGCGGGCTCAACATCAAGTCGGGGAACTACATGGACAACATGAAGTATGACATGGCAGGGGCGGCAGCCGCAGCCGCAGTTGTGTATTCAGTTGCAAAAGCAGGCCTGCCGGTTCACGTCATTGCATTGATACCTGCGACGGATAACCGACCGGGCGGTAATGCCTATGCTCCCGGCGACGTGATCTGTATGTATGACGGAACCACCGTCGAAGTTCTCAATACCGATGCTGAGGGCAGGTTGATCCTGGCCGATGCGTTGAGCTATGCCAAAAATTATGATCCTGAACTGGTGATTGATATTGCCACACTGACTGGTGCAGCGGCCATGGCCATTGGAAAATACGGTATTGTGGCGATGAAATCAAAAAGCGATGATGAGTTCGCAAAACTCAAAACTGCCGGTGATGCGGTGTATGAGCGAATCGTCGAGTTTCCGTTCTGGGAGGAGTACGGTGAACTGATCAAGTCAGACGTTGCAGAAATCAAAAACATCGGCGGAAGGGAAGCCGGTGCCATCACCGCCGGAAAATTCCTGGAGCATTTCACTGCTTATCCCTATATTCATCTCGACATTGCAGGACCTGTCTGGTCGGAGAAAAAAGACAGTTACCGGGGTACAGGGGCGACAGGGGTCGGGGTGAGGCTGCTGTTTGAGTTTTTACGAAGGAAGTATCAAAATGATCAATAGCAGTCATTTTTAGTCATTACGCTTCGCTGTCATTTGCTCAGCACTATGTGCTTCGCGTTATTCGTTGTCGTTCATCGTTATTCATTGTTTTATCACGATAAATGACCACGAATGACGCGAGGCGCCGCAGGCGCCGAGCAAATGACTATAAATATCGCGAGGCCCAAAGGGCCGAGCAAATGACCACAAATAACCACACAGTACCATGAATACTTTTACTACTTTTGCATAAATTGATTTTCTATGGAATCAGATCAGTTACAGGAACTTGAGAAAATACATCCCGATCATCTGGTCAAGGTGGGGATCACTCACGGGGATATCAACAGCATCAGTTACGAGATCATCATTAAAACGTTCAGTGATCAGCGGATCGCAGAATCATTCACTCCAATCCTTTACGGACAATCGAAAGTCGCTTCTTATTATCGTAAAATGTTCAACTTTAACGAGTTAACATTCAATCTGATCAAAAAAGCCGACACCGCGCTCCCTCGAAGGATCAACATCATCAACTGCTATGAACAGGAAGTAAAGATCGAACCGGGCCACTCCACGGAAACCGGGGGCGAACTGGCTTACCTCTCGCTGAAAATGGCCACGGAGGACCTGATCAAAAATCAGATCGACGTTCTGGTAACTGCTCCCATCAATAAACACAACATACAGTCGAAAGAATTTCAATTTCCGGGGCATACCGAATACCTTGCCAGCCGCTTCAACGCGCATTCCTATCTGATGATGATGGTGGATCAGCAACTGCGTATAGGGATCATGACGGGACACCTTCCCATCCGGGAAGTTGCCGCCTCCCTGACACGGGAGATGGTCCTGCTGAAAATCCGTATCCTGTACGATTCACTGGTCAGGGATTTTGGGATCAGGAATCCCAGAATAGCCGTGCTTGGTTTGAATCCGCATGCAGGCGATCAAGGTCTGCTCGGAACCGAGGATGAACAGATCATCCTGCTGGCCATCCGGGAAATGCAGGAAAAACAGATGCTGGTTTTTGGCCCTTTTTCTGCCGATGGCTTTTTTGGAACGTACAATCACAGGCATTTCGACGGAGTCCTGGCTGCCTACCACGATCAGGGGATGATCCCATTCAAAACCCTTGCGATGGAAACAGGTGTGAACTACACGGCCGGATTGCCTTTTGTCAGGACCTCACCGGCCCACGGTACGGCTTACGACATTGCAGGAAAGAATGAAGCCTCTCCCGATTCGTTCCGGCAGGCCTTGTACCTCGCTGTGGATATTTTCAATAAACGCAGGGAATACAGCGAAATCACCTCCAATCCTCTCCAGAAAGCAGCACACCCGGAAGATGTATCCGAACAAGAGCAGGAAGAGATCCATTGATGTCCTACACCATTGATGACATACACCGCATTGTGGGGGGTAAGTTGATCCTCAGATGTGAGGATGAAAATCCTGTCAGTGAATTGCTCATCGACAGCAGGCGCCTGCTGACACCGCGCAAAACACTCTTTTTTGCCTTCATCAGCTCACGGAACGATGGTCACCGGTACATCAGCGAACTTTACAAAAAAGGAGTACGGAAGTTTATCGTTTCACGGCTCCCTGATGATCTGAAACCGGATGAAAAACCGAACATCATCCTGGTGGAGGATACCCTGAAAGCCATGCAGGCCCTGACCGCATTCCACCGGAAGCAATTCACCTGTCCTGTCATTGGCATCACGGGCAGTAATGGCAAGACGATCGTAAAAGAATGGTTGTTCCAGCTGATGGGTAAAGAAAAACGGATCGTGCGCAGCCCTAAGAGCTATAACTCACAGATCGGCGTTCCCCTTTCCGTCTGGCAGATGGATCAAAACGATGAGCTGGCCATCATTGAAGCCGGGATCTCACGGCCGGATGAAATGGAATACATCGAATCCGTAGTCCAGCCAACGATTGGGATCTTCACCAACATTGGGCAGGCCCACGATGAGAACTTTACGAACGTCCAGCAAAAGATCACGGAAAAGCTCAAGTTATTCGTCCATACAGATACGCTGATCTATTGTGCTGATTCTGAGCTCATCGACAAATCCATACGTTCCAACAGGCTGCTTTCAGACAAAAAACTTCTCACCTGGGGACTTTACCGGAACGCCCATTTACGCATTACTTCCATCGAGAAATCCGGAAGTACCACCCGAATGACCGGTACCTATCACCAGGGGTCCGGCTCTGTTACCATTCCGTTCACCGACAGTGCATCCATCGAAAATGCCATTATTTGCTGGCTGGTCATGCTTTTTTTTGAATATGATCCCGCCATCATCCAGGAAAAAATGAGGTGGCTCTCCCCGATTGCCATGCGAATGGAAATGAAGGAAGGGATCAACCATTGCTCCATCCTGAACGACAGCTACAGCGCGGATGTAAAATCGCTCAACATTGCCCTTGACTTTCTCGACCAGCAGAAACAGCACGACCGCAAAACGGTGATATTGTCCGATTTTCTTCAAACCGGTAAAGCGGATACCGATCTGTACAACGAGATTGCATCTCTGCTGGCGGGCAAAAAAATCAATCGCCTCATCGGCATTGGGCCGCGCATCAGGGAACAATCCCGGTACTTCCCGATGGACAAGGTATTTTTTTCTGACACGGATGCATTCATCAGAAGCTTTAATCCACGGCATTTCCGGGATGAAGCCGTGCTTTTAAAAGGTGCCCGGGTATTTGAGTTCGAGAGGATCAGCAACCTTTTGCAGCAAAAGGCCCATGAAACGGTTCTGGAGATCAACCTGGACGCATTGATCCATAACCTGAACTATTTTCGCGGTCTGATCCGTCCCACGACGCGGGTCATGATCATGGTGAAAGCTTTTTCCTATGGAAGCGGAAGTTATGAAATAGCAAGTCTTCTGCAATATCATCAGACGGATTACCTGGCCGTTGCCTATGCAGATGAAGGATATGAACTCCGTAAAGCTGGGATTACCATGCCCATCATTGTCATGAACCCGGAAGAAGAAAGCCTGGCAGGGATGATCCGCAATCAGCTGGAACCTGAGATCTATAATTTCAGGGTGCTGGATATGCTTGACAGAAGTGTACGTTCGTACAACGGAAGCCTTCCTGAACCTGTAAAGATCCACATCAAACTCGACACAGGCATGCACCGGCTGGGATTTGATATCGGTGATCTTGAATTACTTGCGGCCCGCATCAACAACAATCCCATGCTGAGGGTTCATACGGTGTTCTCTCACATGGCTGCAGCTGAAGATCCGGTCCATGATCCTTTTTCCAGAGAACAGATCCAGTTGTTCGACAGGATGTGCAAACAATTAAACAGACTGCTCGGGTATCCATTCCTGATGCATCTGTTGAACTCGGCAGGGATCTGCCGTTTTCCTGAAGCGCAGTATGACATGGTACGGCTGGGCATCAGCCTGTATGGCGTGCCTGCATGTCCCGAACAGGCTGACAAGCTTCAACACGTCAGTACCCTGCGCTCTTCTGTCTCCCAGATCAAAATCGTACATGCACGGGAAACAATCGGCTACAACAGGGGGTGGACCGCTAAGAGCGAAATGACCATAGCCACCGTTTCGATTGGATATGCCGACGGATTGAACCGCCGGCTGAGCAATGGCAGGGGCAGGTTGCTGGTAAACGGAACGTTTGCCCGGATCGTAGGTAGCATCTGCATGGACATGTGCATGATCGATGTCACCGGGATGCAGGTGAAAGAGGGCGATGAGGTGATCATCTTCGGAAAGGATTATCCCATCACTGAACTCGCCCGGGATATGGAAACCATACCGTATGAGGTGCTGACGGGGATATCCAGGAGGGTAAAGAGAGTGTATTACCAAGAGTAAAATTCCTAAATCAGCGGAATTTAGGATTTACGATCCCCATCGTACCGTCAATTCCGATCGTCACAAAGCTTTTTATCGCTTCCACTGCTGTTTCAACCCGCGGTATCAGCATCTCCTCCTCCTGCCGCGTCCATCGGCTCAGCACATAATCCACCTGTGTACCCCGCGCGAAATCACCCCCGATGCCGATCCGCAGTCTGGGAAACTCCGTAGTTTCAAGATGAAAGATGATATCCGCAAGGCCGTTGTGTCCGCCGTCGCTTCCCTTGACCCGCAGGCGCAGCTGTCCCGGTGGCAGTGCCAGGTCATCAACAACCACCAGCAGGTTACCGGGCGGCAGCTTTTCCTTGTTCAGCCAGTATTTGACGGCTTTGCCACTCAGGTTCACATAGGTGGATGGCTTGATCATCTTCAGGATGCGCCCTTTGTACCGGGCAGTGGCCACTGAAGCGTAGCGGTCCGGGGCAAAGGTCACATTGAACGATAAAGCAAGGGCATCAAGCACAATAAAGCCGATGTTGTGGCGTGTGTTAGCATACTGCTCGCCCATGTTTCCAAGTCCCGCGATGAGGTACTTCAAGGTGATTGTATGTGTTAAAATGTTTAGAGGTTAAGGTTAGGAGGCCAGTTTGGTTTAGGGTCGAAAGGTAAAGTATGACTACCATCCTGACCTCTAGACCAAACCGGCTTCTTAACCCTAACCTCTAAACCAGCATTACTCGGTTTTTGTTTCCTTTTCCGCACCCGCTGCGCCTGTATCGCTGGCCGGTACGGCCCTGGTAATGGCCACCGTGACCACTACGTCGCGCGGTGAATCCATCAACTGCAGATTGTCGATGGAAATGTCCGAAACACGGATCGACTGACCCACAACCAGTTCGGTAACGTCCACCTCAATATATTCAGGGATGTATTCAGGGAGGCCGTGCACACGGATCTTTCTTTTCTTCTTCAGAAGCTTGCCACCGGCCAGAACACCTTTGGCCACACCATTCATCTGAAGGGGCAAGGCAACGGTGACCATTTTCCCGGGCTTCAATTCCATAAAGTCTGCGTGCAGGACACGATCGCTGACGGGATGGTACTGTACATCCTGGAGGATGGCATTGAATTTCCGGCCATCGATATCCAGTTGTGTAATGTAGGTATGGGGAGTAAAGATCAACTCGTTGAAGCTGGTGTCGTCAACGGTGAAGTGGATTTGTTCCTCTCCGCCGTAAAGCACGCAGGGTATTTTACCACTTCTCCTGTGTGCTTTAGCATCTTTTTTCCCTACGCTCTCTCTGCGGGAGCCGCTCATAGATACTGTTTTCATGTTTTTTGATTTAATTAATGATGACTAATCAGGTTGTCGAACTTATACAATGAACTGATCGACTTATGTTTATGAACCCGGCGGATCACTTCTGCCAGCAAATCGGCAGTGGTCAGTACCCGGATCTTCGGGTGTTCTTTTTTCAGTGGGATGGTATCGGTGACCACGAGTTCGGTAAGGGCCGATTCGTCGAGGTTCTGATAGGCTTTCCCTGACAGCACCGGATGGGTGATCAGTGCCCTGACGCTGGCAGCTCCGTTTTCCATGATCAGGTTGGCTGCCCGTTTGATGGTTCCGCCGCTGTCGATGATATCGTCGAGCAGAATGACATCCTTTCCCCTGACATCTCCCAGAAGCGCCATTGCACCAACTTCCCCGGGCTTTGAGCGCTGCTTGTAGCATACCACCATTTCAGTTCCCAGGATCTTGGCATACGCAGCTGCGCGGCGTGTACCGCCCGTATCCGGAGAGGCCATGATGGCTTTTCCCAGTTTCTTGTCAAGGATATCGGGTATGAAAATGGAGGATGCGTACAGGTGGTCAACAGGGACATCGAAAAAGCCCTGGATCTGGTCGGCGTGCAGGTCGATGGTGATGAGGCGCGTGACACCGGCCGCCGAAAGCAGGTTGGCCACCAGCTTGGAGGCTATCGACACGCGGGGCTTGTCCTTACGGTCCTGCCGGGCATAGCCGTAATAGGGTATAACGGCGATGATCTGCTCGGCGGAAGCGCGTTTCGCGGCGTCGATAAGCATCAGCAGCTCCAGGATATTCTCGGCGGGCGGGAAAGTGGACTGGATGATGAAAACATCATTCCCGCGGATATTGTCCTCGAAGGAGGGCTGAAATTCTCCATCGGAAAACCGGAGAATGTCGACATTTCCCATCGGTTTACCATAGATCTCACATATTTTTTCGGTCAGCGAGAGGCTGTCGCGGCCGGAGAAGATGCTGACTTTTGGTGTCATTGTGATGATGTTTTTGGTAGTGAGGCGGAAGTGGGGTACAAAAATACATAAAATTCCAAATTCCGGGGATCAGGATCCAAACAAATTCCAGGGATCGTTGTATCACATACCTGTTAATCCCATTTTCATCAAAATGTTACCCTGTTTTGATCACTTTTTCATGAATGTTCAATGTTTTGTTCAACCGTTTGGAATTTGGTTCCTGGAATTTGTTTGGAATTTGGACCTTGGAATTTGGGATTTACTACCTTTGTAGCCTTGCCCGGATGGCGGAACAGGTAGACGCGTTGGTCTCAAAAACCAATGGGCGCAAGCCCGTGCCGGTTCGATTCCGGCTCCGGGTACGAATATTGCAAATAAACCACTGTTATTCAGTGGTTTATTTTTTATGAGGATCCAGATGAGTATCCAAAAATTCTATTTATTGAGCTTGTTTATATGTAACTGGGGTCTGTTTTAATAAGTAGTACGACATTCTCCTGACTAACTCTTTTCCCTTCAGTAGGCTGCATTAATCCAAGAGATTCGCATAAAAGAAGCTGCGTCAGAAAGTGCTCATAGCTTCATAAAATAACCATGGCATTTTATGCTAAAAATGACTCACTTAATAAAAAAACTCACTAATGTTAAAAATATACATCTGACTATCAAATCATTTTCAGATTTTTTGTTAATTTTATGAGCTGTGATGTGAACCATAGAACATAATATCTTACAAATAGTCAGCTCAAGATGTAGTACGCTTTTATCCGTTCTAGACAATTGAAATAATGTCACCTAAATTAATGAATATCTAATTGGCTATCAGTTTAACCAAAATATGTAATAAAATTTATAGTATCAAAATCCCGATAACTCAATAATAATGAGAATTTTTATCGTAACGTTAGCCTTAATATCCTGCCTCTTTGCTTATGCTGATCAGGACCCTACTCCGCGACACGATTATGTGCCCAATGTCATTCCTCCGTCACCGACAGCTGCAGAGCTGGGACGTTATGGGCAAATTCCGGTTGGAATGTTTACAGGTACTCCACAAATATCAATTCCTTTATATACAATGACCTCCAGACAACTCTCCATCCCGGTTTCGTTAAGCTACAGCAGTAATGGCATAAAAGTGGACCAGGTAGCTTCCTGGGTAGGTCTGGGATGGTCGTTAAACGCAGGAGGTGTGATTACAAGAATAATTAGGGGACAGGAAGATGAAAAAACAACATTTCCAGTGCCGGTAAATATTGAAGAAAACTGCTACGAAACATGGGATTTTCTTCATCATATATGGAACGATATGCTGGATACGGAACCCGACCTTTTCTCGTTCAATTTTGCAGGACATAGCGGAAGTTTTGTTATGTATGTGAATGAGCAAAATGAATGGGATATTGCGTTAATTCCATTTCAAGCTCTGAGAGTTGAATTTGATTACATCCAGGGAGAGCTTGATAATTTTACCATTACAACTTCAGACGGAATAAAATATTTATTTGGCGGTGGCTTTATTGAAACATCAAAAGTCTGGAATACTGGGTCTTCATGCACAAGAACGTATGGCCAGTCCCAAAGAACATCCTGGTATTTGTATGAAATAATCCATCCCAGTGGCGATACTATAGAGTTTGCATATGAATCCAAACACCTTCAGTATTCTACTGGAATATCAGAGACGGTGACAGAATTATTATATCCGAACTCCTGTCCTTCCATCCAGTGCGAACAGAATTATAATTCCACGTTATGCCGTCAAGTTTTAGTTGCTGATACATGGCATCTGACTGAGATTGAAGCCAATGACGGTAGTAAGATCATTTTTTCTTCTTCAGATGACAGACAAGATCTGAATGACTACAAGCTCGATAGTATTATTGTTTATGATCCTGACCAAAATATGTATAAAAGGTTCGATTTTTCATATTTTTTTACAACGCACAACCAATATCTAAACGTAAATCATAACTCAGATACAACACTTAAACATAGAATGTTTCTTGAGGGGATCCAGATATCTGATAATTCAAGTACCGTAATCCAGACGTATGGATTCGAATACATCCAACCGAATGATTTGCCCCCCAGATTATCCTATGCCCAGGATCACTGGGGTTTCTTTAATGGTGCATCCAATGATTCTTTTGTCCCTGATCCAGGCGACGACTGGCATGGTATCTTCTCAAACATTTATAATAATAGGGAGCCTAATGGTAATTATTCCCCAAAGGGTTTGTTGAACAAAATAATTTACCCAACAAAAGGATACTCTCTATTAGAATATGAACCAAATTACGTTATGGCAGAAGAAACGATATATGATCAACCTCAATCATTGTTACTTACTGTATTGGGAATTGGGTTTCATCAACCTGGTGAACAAGAGGAATCCCTGGTTGTCCCATTTTCTCAATGGTGTGATCTACATGGAGAACTATCAATCGATACAATTGATCCTGGTTGCTCCAATGCGCCAAATGACAGCCATTTCAAAGGCAATATAACACTTAAAAAAGCGGGATCCGAAACATTCATAGTTGATGAAGAGCTTATATCATCTAATCTTAAATTCGACAAAAGAGTTTATCTGATAGAAAACACGGATTATATATTGACTGTAAAGTCACATACAAAATGTGCAAAAGTCACTGGGCGGTTAACGTATTATGATGATTCTTTGGTTCAAAATGTCCCTAAAGAAGCCGGAGGACAACGCATAAAAAAAACAATCCTTGAAGATAATGTTACGGGCCAACACGAAACTATACGTTATTATTATGGCCCAAAGGATGACACAGACAATATATCAGCATTACTAAACGGTAAAATAATTCCTTATTCAACTTATTCAACTACTAAACCTTGTGATGTTGAATGTGAATATATTACTTGTGACTATGTGACCCTTCATTCAAGCAGTGTAAACACACTCTATAATTCAAACGGGAACCATCTTTTTTACGAGTACGTTACAAAGTCATTTGGCGAGAACTTTGAATACGGTGGAGAAGAATATAAATTTCAAACATCCTTTGATAGCTATGGTAATCCCATATGGGGAAAACAAACGATCATGGGTGGCACGAAAACCAATGGCAGCTGGGAGGCTGGAAACCTTATAGAGAAAAAGACCTTTCGAAAAGCAGAGGGTAACTCATTGATAATCAATAAACACGAGATTAATACTTATCAAACGGATGAAAGGAACAGCAAAGAAATAAATGGATATGTAATAAGAAAGAGTTATGAAACTTATTGTGAAAATTTATATTCCATTAATTGTACTCCAGAGTTAGTAAATGATATATTATATAGTTATTGCGATACTAACCACGACCATTGGTGGGTTCGGAATGGGGATGAATCTACATGCCAGGCACAGGATTATCATATGGTCCCAGTATATCATCCTTGTCATACCCATAGTGTTGGAGAGCCGGTAGATTTATTTTGGGATATGAACCAATACGTAGTCAACGAGTATCAAATTTTATCCAAATGGCAATACCTCGAAATAAGCGAGGTAAGGGATTATGATATAGATGGGATCAATTATCTTTCAACCACGACCCAGCATTTTTACGACAATCCCTCCCACGCCCAGGTCTCCCGGACGTATACCACAACCAGTGACAATAAAAGAGAATATTTGCTCACCCTATTTCCAGATGATTATGCCAACATTGAAGGACAACAAGGAGATCCAGTGGGTATGATGAAAGAGAAACATATGATAAGTACCCCTATCGAAACCATTCAATATGAATCCGACGCGAATGGAGGGAATATTAAAGTGCTCCGTGGGAATATAAGAACTTACCGGGATTTCGACGATCATATTTTGTTAAATAGTACTTATCAGCTTGAAACATCCGATCCTATACCTAAATCGTCCTTTACGTTATCCAATTTCCAGGAATCAGGGATTTTTCCGCCAGACCAGGGTGATCCTCAGGATTTTGCCATAGGGCAATGGGACCAACATTATTCACCAAATCCTCTCGTGACGATCGATGAGTATGATAATTACTCAAATATTCTGCAATATCATAGGGAAAATGATATTAACGTGACCATCCTATGGGGCTATAACTATACTTACCCCGTCGCTAAAATCGAAAATGCTAACTATAATCAGGTCATCGGCATTTTGGGAAAGTCTCCTTTAAATATTACTTATGAACAACTTCAGTCAAAAAATAGTGAAGAACTGGAAGGAATATTTCAAATCCTTCGGGATCATGAAGAAATGAAGGAATCTCTGGTTTATTCCTACACCTATTCCCCACTTGATGGAATGACCTCTGAAATTTCTCCCAACGGTATCAAAACCAAGTATGATTACGATGATTTCGGGCGACTCTCCTCGATCAGGGATAATGATTTGAATATTCTGAAACATATTGAATATAAGTACGCAACAGGACAAAATCAATGAACCGCAACTACCTTTTCTTTATTATCCTACTGCTGAGCATCAGCGGACTTTCGCCCTCCTTCGCCCAGGTACTGTCGCCCCACTGGGCGTTTCAAGTCGGAGGCCAGGGAGATGACCGGGGAATGAAACTCATGGCCGATCTTACCGGGAACATCTATTTTGCGGGAACCATAGAAAATACTGCCTGCATCAATCAAACAACCGATACGATCACCAGCCTTGGCTATGAGGATATTGTATTTGGTAAAATCAATCAGGATGGTCAGCTTTTATGGAGGAAACACCTGGGTGGCAAAGGAACAGATGCACCTTCTGACATCACGGTGAATGCAAATGGGGAAGTTTTCCTGTCCGGCATCTTTGAGGATACGATCCATTTCGGGACCACCTTCCTTAAAGCCAAAGATTATATTGATAGTTTTATAGCGAAATATGATTCCCTAGGCAACCTGTTATGGTTGCGACAAATATCCGGGCTGGACAGCGAGCATTGCGTGACCATAACTAGTGACACTTATGGAAATCTGATCTGTGGAGGATTCTTTGCCAACACTCTGGAGTTCCCTTTGCAAAACACCGGTATTATCCAATCCCAGGGTGAATATGATGGATTTCTTGCGAAATGGAGTCCCTGGGGTGCGCTCCTATGGATAGAACTGATCCCTGGTCCGGAAATCAGTCAGGTGAAAGATGTGTTGATGGATAATAATAACTCATGCTATGTCATCGGAACCTTCAGTGGTACCGTAATTCCGGACAGTACGCAAAATGCTGTCAATTCATTTGGGGGAAAAGATGTTTTTATTGCCAGGTACAACCTCCTTGGTGATCTGCTTTGGTTTAAGACAGCTGGAAGTATCCTTGATGATAACGCGAAGTGCCTTACCCTGGGTGGTAATGATAAAATGATCATGACCGGTGAATTTAAGGAAAATCTGCGTCATGAAAATAAGACAATCCTGAGCGCCGATGGAGGTGATGATATCTTTCATCTGAAGTTCAATAAGAATGGTATTTTACAAAGTTTTACAAAACATGGTGATATTAATAATGATTTTGTTTTCGATGCCTGGATACCGGTTGGACAAAAAATTATGATGGCTTCTGACCTGAAAATTCTGGGGGGAAACAAAAGCGTTACACTTGCCAATTATGAGATGCTGGGAAATATTGCTGATATCCTTGAAACATCCACGAACTTTAATCCAATAATCCTTTCAGCCGTCATGACTCAGCCGGATGAGATTTATTTCTGCGGAACATTTCATGACAAAATTGTATTGGATCAATTTACACTTAATTCCAGAGGACAGGAAGATTTATTTATCGTTAAGCTGGCGCCTGAACAGGATAGTGTCACCGAACTAAAGCGAAATGAAGCTGATACTATTTTTTTCCCAGCTTCGGATATGCATCCGTCCATTAATGATGATTTCACCCTTTATTCCTACCCTAATCCTTTCGGCGAAATCACTCAGATCATTTATTCGTTGCCTCAGGCTTGCAATGTGTACATTGAAATACTGGATATGAAAGGGAACATAATCAGAAAGTATGATTTCCCCAATCAATCGGCAGGAAACCATTTCCTGGATTTTAATGGAAAAGAATTACATACCGGCAACTATTATTGCAGGTTTTACGCATCGGGGGAGACAATCTCCGTGATCAAAGTCATCAAACTTATGTGCCTTCATTAAATGAATGAATCCTGAAAGATACAAGCTGATGAAAACCAATCATAGTGCGACCCAGATCAACCAGATAGCCAGGTTCTCGTTTTGCACCCTGATGATGCTTTGTTTTATTTCGACTTTAGGTCAGAGTCCGGATTATAATTACATCAAACAGACCGATCTGCTTATAAAAGAAGATGACACTTCTAATATCGGCTCACTTACGGATGGGGAAAAATTAGTGACCGTCCAGTATTTCGACGGTTTGGGCCGGCTCATTCAGACCAACGCCTATCATCAGTCTCCTAACAGAAATGACATAATACAGCATTTTGAATACGACGAAGCGG
>DAOQWY010000012.1 GCA_035342335.1 Bacteroidales bacterium | reverse complement strand
GGTGGCATCATTTTATTTCAGGAAGTGGTACCGGTTTGGTTCAGGGCGGAAATGCTCTCTGGTCGGATGAGTTCACAGGTCTTGTGGCAACCTCCTCCTTTCTCGGTCAAAACCATGGCCTTTCCTTTGGAATACAAATGGAATCGTGGTGGTGACCGTACCCGCCCTTGCGAAATGACCACCCTTCACCGGTTATAATTTAGTTCAAAATCAGGATAGAAGTTTAAGTTTGATTTCATCGAAATCCATGGCCTTATAAGCCACAAGATTATCCTATGGGCCGGTACTATAATGTGGCGGCAGCCTGGATTTTTCCTGGAAATCTCCCCACGAAGTCAGGCAAACCTATACCAGCGCAATTATAATAAAAGGAAACAGGATCGTATTCAATATTAAAGGCAATATATTCAGGCTTATAGTAAAAATTAATTTCGAGAAGTAATGGATCTTCATCCGATTCATTGGCACTCATAAAGCATATGCTAAGATCGATGCAACGACAATATAATTATCAAAGCGATGATTGTTAAACCGATAAAAAAAGAAACGGAATACCGAAATGCATTAAAAAGACTTGAAGTCATTTTCGACGCATCGCCAGGCTCCAGAGAAAGTGATGAAGCTGATGTGCTTGGATAACTGATCGATGACTATGAAAAGAGACATCATCCGATCGAAGTACCAGATCCCATTGAAGCGATTAAGATCAGAATGGAAGAGATGCATCTGAAGCAGGTTGATTTAGTCAACGAGATTGGAGGAAAGAGACGGGTTTCAGAGATTTTAAACCGTAAACGGAAATTAACCGTTGAGATGATCCGTAATTTGATTAAAAGACTAAATCTTTCACCTGCACTTTTAATTTCAGATTACAAATTGGCAAAGGAATAGGTCGTCCGGTTGCAACTTTTGAACCTTAGGGGCGCTCAGCAAAACAGCCCTCGGCATGCGCCGCGGGCTGTTTTGATATCCGATTGCACGATTGGGCGATATTTGATGATCGATATATTTTATTATAATAAATAAAGAGGTTTATTGATAGCAGCCAGGGCTGGTCAACCAGGCCGGTATCTTCTCATATCCTGATAAATTTATCATTATAAAATGTATTGAAATGAACATTTGTTCATTTTATTGTTTATATTTGCATTGAGAAAAAGAGAAAGCCATTGTATGGAAAGTAGAAGATACTGTGAAGATACGTTGAATTTAATCATTTCTGAAACATGAAAAAGCCAATGAGCATTTATGATGATTTAGACTGGCGGGATGCCCCTGAATATTCAAAGGGTACCCAGATGAAAATTTTACGTGATGAAGCTGGGGCAAAAACGATACTACTGAAATTGCCTCCAGGATTTTCTATGGCCCCTCATTCTCACGTAACCGCTGAGCAGCATATCCTGATTAGTGGGGCATATAGTAGTGACGGTGTGATGTATACGGCAGGTACCTATCGGAAGTTCAGTGCACATGAAGATCATGGGCCTTTTGAATCAAAGCAGGGAGCCTTGGTGCTGGTTATCTGGGATCCATTCAAGAATGACAATTAACGGTTATTAGTCAAATAATAAAGTGTAAAAATTAAAGGAGTTGTATCATGGCGTTAATGATTACTAGCGAATGTGCGGTTTGTGGCATGTGCGTGGATGAATGCCCAAATCAGGCGATCTCTATGGGCAGTGATATTTATGAAATCAATCCTGCTTTATGCACTGAGTGCGTCGGATTTTACGATGAACCCCAATGTGTTTCCGTCTGTCCGGTGGATGCAATTGTTCCGAATCCGGCCTACTCAGAGAGCCGTGAGGAGCTGCTTAAAAAAAAGAAGCATATCCATGGTGAGTGATTCACCGGGTAGTAGTATGTTCTTTTCTCATCCTTTGGAAAGAAAGGTTGCAAATAGATCGTACACTCTTTACGTTTATTTATGCGATCTTCAAAGTTGTAGTCATTCTTTTGGGATGCGAATTTTTGATTGGGCATAAAAGGAAGGTCCCCAAAATCATAAGGTATGAGGCTTTGGCTTCATTGGGGGATAATGCCATGAATAAAATTATCAAAAAAGAAGAATAAAATGGAAAGAAGAGTATTTGGCCCTGTACCTTCACGCAGATTGGGCAGAAGCCTCGGTGTAAACAATATCCCTCCCAAGATTTGCACCTATCAATGTATTTACTGCCAGGTGGGGAAAGCCATTAAGATGCAGGTAAACAGGCAGGAATTTTACAGACCGGAGGAACTGGTTGAAGAAGTCAGAATGGTGTTATCCAAACTGTCGGACAAGGATCAGTACCCGGATTATCTAACTATTGTCCCCGACGGAGAGCCCACGCTGGACATTCATCTGGGGGAACTGATCACGCAGCTAAAAACGTTTGGTATTCCTGTGGCGGTCATTACAAATTCCTCGTTACTTCATTTGCCCGATGTTCAGCAGGAGTTATTGCTGGCCGATTATGTTTCGGTTAAAGCCGATTCTTTTCATATTGAAACCTGGAGGAAAATCAATCTTCCCCACAGGAAATTAAATTTTCATGAAATTATGGAGGGGATTCGATCTTTCTCACAAATGTTTACGGGTAAACTGGTGAGTGAAACCATGCTGGTCAAAGGCATCAATGATTCTTCCGGTGAACTGGAAAACACAGCCCTTACGTTGAAAACATTCAAGCCCGCTATAGCCTACATTGCTATACCAACACGGCCGCCGGCCTATTCGGAAGTTGTTCCAGCCGATGAAATAACTGTAAATGAGGCCTATTTTATTTTTAAAATGCATCTTGATCATGTTGAATTATTAACGGGTTATGAAGGCAATGCTTTTTCATCAACAGGGAATTTCAGAGAGGACATATTAAGCATCACATCGGTACATCCCATGCGTGAGGATGCTGTTTTGGAATTATTACAAAAAACAAAAAATCATAAAAACGAATTGGAAACCCTCATTGAAGAACAATTGATCAAGAGGCTTATTTTCAACGAACATACCTACTATTTGAGGAAATTCAACAGGTGACTTTTAGCCTACCGTGTATTTTTTCATAGAGAACTGCCAGTAAATTGCTTTAATCAATGGGATCAACAACAACCATTTCCAATTCGCTTATTTGATAAAATGCTATGATCGATATCTTTATTTCAACGCTCAAACAAACAGTTATCATTATTTTTTTTGTACTGTTAATGATGATTGTTATTGAATACATTAACGTTCAAAGTAAAAGCACGTGGGCAAATAAATTACAGAAAACACCTTTCTTGCAAATTGTCATCGCTGCCCTTCTTGGCATAACGCCCGGTTGCCTGGGGGCATTTACGGTTGTATCGTTATACACTCATCGGCTGATGGGGCTGGCAGGGCTGGTAACGGTGATGATAGCTACATCGGGCGATGAAGCGTTTGTCATGTTTGCCCTGTTCCCGGGTAAAGCACTCATTCTGCATGGAGTTTTACTAATAATTGCCATAGCAACAGGTTGGATTATTCATTTGTTTACGAGAAAACATGTCCCCGTTTCCTCCTATGGATTTGTAGTTCATCCCCATGAAAGCTGCCATTGTTATAATAAAGATTCAATCGTCCCGCAATTAAAAAAGCTTTCATTCGAACGTTCCGTTTTATTGATCTTCACTGTTTTGTTTCTTGTTTTACTGGGTATAGGGGTTGTCGGTCCTGTGGAATGGGATTGGAAAAAGATCACGTTTATGCTGGGAGGAGTTTTTCTTTTGTTCCTTTTTGCTACAGTTCCGGACCATTTTCTGAAAGAGCATTTGTATGACCATATCCTGAAAAAGCATTTACTGAGACTTTTCCTCTGGACATGGGGAGCATTTATAGCCTTATATTTCATACAAACGAATCTGATGCTCAATGACCTCTTGCAGAACAGCACGTACCTGATATTGGTCATTGCCGTATTAATGGGGATCATCCCTGAATCAGGGCCACACCTGGTCTTTGTTACCCTGTTTTCACAAAACCTGCTTCCTTTCAGTATTTTACTGGCGAACAGTATCGTACAGGATGGTCATGGTATGTTGCCATTGCTTGCCGAATCCAGAAGGGATTTTATCCTGGTGAAAGGAATTAACATGTTGGTTGGCCTGTTGGTCGGACTTGTCTTTTTGCAATTTGGATTATAGGAGCTAAACAAACCTGTGATAAGACATTCATGAAATTGAAACATAACAGAGATTGCGAAAAATTGAAATTATCCGGTACGAATGCCCTCAAACCCTGATTTTAAACATGCATGCAGATTGTCTTAAATGCTTTCTCTCACAGGCAGGTAAATTGCTTCATGAATATGATGTTCCAGATACTATTGCTGGAAATATCAGGAACAGATTCATGCTATTTATTGATAATCATCAGGATATATCAGCGCCTGAGGCTGCCTGTTTAATGCATCGCTTAATTAAAAAAGCTACCTGCACGGAAGATCCTTATCAAAAGGCAAAAAGCGATTACAATGAATTATTACTGCAACTTGAAGACGAAATCAGGAGCATAATCAGAGCATCGGATGATCCTTTTCAGATGGCATTGCGGTATGCCCTGGCAGGTAACATTATCGATTTTGGTCCGCAAAAACCATTTGATGTTCTTAAAGCACTATCCGAAGCCGCGTTTAAAGAACCATACATCGACCATTCATTGGAATTGAAGCGTGAGCTCAAAAATGCCTCCATGGTGCTGTACCTGGGTGATAATGCCGGTGAGATTGTATTAGACAAACTTTTTATTGAAACGATCAACCACCCGAACCTTTATTTTGCCGTACGCGGGAGCAATATCCTGAACGATGTCACCATGGAAGATGCTGACCGGGTTGGCTTGAAAAAAATTGCCAGTGTTATTTCCAACGGATACGATGCACCGTCGACACTGGTGAACAAGTGTTCACTTGAATTCAGAAAGATTTATGAAGGTGCGGATATCATTATTTCCAAAGGTCAGGGCAACCTGGAAGGATTGATTGACACCTGTGACAAAAAAATATTTTTCCTGCTCATGGTCAAATGCAATGTGATTGCCGAAAGGGTAGAAGTAAAGGAGAAAAATGTGGTGGTTTTGTATAATCAGATACTTTTGTACCCCTCGGGGCCGGTGCACTAACCGGGGCATCGGCCAGGATGATGATGACAATGGGCTTTTACCCCAGTCTGTATCCATAGAATGTAGCATCTGCTCAAAGGTCGGGGGATTATAATACAACTGAAGAAACCGGTACAAGAATCAGGCGGCCAACTCCTGATTACTACCTGCCGTAGATCAGGGTAAAAAGGGCCACATGCTCATCCGCATAGGCGGGGGAGTCACACAGGCATGCAAATTCCCGGCCCAGGCCGTCGTGGAAGAGCTGGTGCCATTGGGACCGGAGCATGTGGTAATCGGTCCGTTTACCCCGGGGTTCGATGAAAAAATAGATCACTTCCGACATCAGGAACTTGTCGATGCTTGAAATGGCCAGGTCGATGGGAGCATCGTTGGCGAAAACGCAATCGATCAGAATCCCGTAGGTTTGATAGACTGAGAGGGCCATTTCGGGTGAGTTCATTTCCGGAGTATCGTTATTGGCATCCACCTCATAGAGGATGAAGTGATCAATATGCTCCCGCAGTTTTTTCATGTGGACCAGCTTGGTCTCATAGGGCATATGGTGATAGGCCAGCGAGGAAAGGGCCATGTGGTAGTGGCCTTCAAGGTCGTCTGAAAGGGCCTCGAACCTGGAATGTGAGATCCGGATGCGTGCACCGGGGAAAGCGGCAGCCACGTTTTCTTTAGCCAGCTTTAGCATGCCTTCCGAGGGATCGATCAGGAAAATTTCTTCCACGGCATCGATCAGGCCTTCTGAGCGCAGCCGCAGCAGCAGGTCGACCACCGCCTTTCCGGGACCGCAACCGATATCCATGATCTTTAACGGCTGGGTGATGCGGGGCAGGCCCCGGCTGCAATCGGTCATGAACCTGGCCCGTGAATCCGTAAGCAGCGGTGTACTGCTGAAGTGCACATAAGGCGCAGGATCGGCAAAGATCACTTCCGGTATGATAAGCGCCCCTTGGTTTCGCTGGAGGTAACTCGCAAGGAAAGCATTGGAGAAAAGTCCCCCGGGCTCAATGGCTATACCTGAATGGATCCACGAGGCCCCTGGCTGGTTGTACCCCTGTGACAGGAGCAGGGTGCCGATATAATAATGAAACGCGGGTATCAGGCCCGGCCGGATGGAGCCGAGATCCCCATTTGGACCGGAACGGGTTTTCAGGATCTTGTCAGCCAGGTCTTTCCATGTCCTGCTTTCTTCTGTGGAAAGAAATAACATTTTTTTGGTAAAGGTAAAAAAGTGCTACGAAATGTAAAGTGAATATTGCGTGCCCACTCCGGTCAGCCCCTGTGGGATGTTCATAAACCATCCACTCAATAGCCATTGCCCCAGCGGCAGCATCGATGAGTTTATGGAGGATATGAATGCATGTTACAACTCTTACAATTTCATCAACGTTGCGGATCAGATATCATCCCTTAAAGTTTTTCAGCTTCACAAACAATGGTATGGAAGCCACTTGAATGACCATTGAAAAAGCGATCAGCCAGCCAATGGAAATGCCGTACAGCCACCCCATGAAAAAACTGCCCAGGAACCAGAACAATCCAATCGTGGCATTGAAAATCCCAAAACCGGTCGCCTTCCTTTCAGCAGGTAAAACACTGGCCAAAACAGCCTTGACAATCGATTCCTGCGCGCCCATGCCAATACCCCAGCAAACCATTCCGGCCAGCGCCGTATAAAAATTACCGAGGAAAACGAGCGGGGCGAAAAGCAAGGCCAATAGTGTGCTGAAGATCAATATTTTAATTCCATATCGGTCAAAATACCGCCCCAGAATCATCGCAGCCAGCGCATCAACACTCATCGCAACGGCATACATTACAGGGATCCACTCTGTGGTGACCTGTCCGGTTCTGTTAAAGTGAAAAGCGATGAGTGGATAATCGGCAAATCCGGCTGCGATCAATGAAACGGCTGCCAGGTAGAGGAGGTAGAATTTCCTGGAAACGATGGGCCTGTCAGTCTTTCCTTTTCCCTCAAGCTGTTCTGTTTTCGGATAGTTGATCCGTGCAACGACCAGCACCGTTAAAGCAAGTAACGCAGGAATGATCAATACACCGAATGACTTTGCATAGCTTCCGGAAAAGAATAACACGAAACTGACAATCAGTGGCCCCGTGACAGCTCCGATCTGGTCGAGGGCTTCATGGATCCCAAATCCCTTACCATGGCCAAGGGAAGCTGTGGCATGCGCAAGCATCACATCCCGCGATGGATTACGGATGGCCTTGCCCGTTCGCTCCAGGATCAACAGCACGGCTGCCATCTGCCAGCTCCCGGCCAGTGCCAGGGCCGGAACAGCCAAAAGGTTGATGACATATCCAATGAAGGTGATGGTCCAGTACCTTTTGGTTTTATCGCTGATGATCCCCGAAACCAACCGCAAACCGTACCCCAGAAATTCTCCGAATCCTGCAACAAAGCCGACCACAGTGGCGCTTGCTCCCAGCATGGCAAGAAAAGGGCCGCTGATGCTCCGGGCTCCCTCATAGGTCATATCAGCAAACAAGCTTACGATGCCTATCAGAATCACAAAGGCCCAGGGTGTCTTCTTAAAAATTTTCATTTTTTAAGAACGGAGAATACTGTATGGTCCGGACCCTCCTGAAGGATCTCAGGCGTTTTTGAATGCCTTCTTGCCGGCAAAGCGCGATGCGTTGCCCAGTTCGTTTTCAATGCGCATGAGCTGGTTGAACTTCTCGATGCGCTCCCCGCGGCAACCACTTCCGGTCTTCAGGTGACCCGCATTCACCGCCACCGTCAAATCGGCAATGAAGCTGTCAACCGTTTCTCCGCTGCGGTGAGATACAAAGCAATTGTACGCGTTCCTGTAGGCCAGCTCAATGGTTTCCAGCGTTTCTGTCACCGTCCCGATCTGGTTCAGCTTGATCAGTACGGAATTGGCAACATTTTTCCGGATGCCTTCTTCCACGATGGACTTGTTTGTGCAGAAAATATCATCGCCCACAATTTCAATTTTCTTACCCAGCGCCTGCGTCAGGTTCTGCCATCCCGTCCAGTCATTTTCGGCCAGGCCGTCTTCCAGCAGAACGATCGGGTACTGCCTTACCCAGTTTTCCCATAGTTTGATCATTTCATCGCTGGTCATGAACTTGCCGGTGCTTTTGAACAATTTGTACCTGCCGTCTTCCCAGAGTTCGCTGGCAGCCGGATCCAGGCAGATGCTGACATCCTCTCCCGGCCTGTATCCGGTTTTGGTGATGGCTTCGAGGATGATCTCCACCGCTTCGTCGTTGGATTTCAGGTCGGGTGCAAACCCTCCCTCATCGCCCACACCCGTGCTGTATCCTTTGGTCTTAAGAACTGATTTGAGGACGTGAAATACTTCGATACCCATCCGGATGGCTTCCTTAAAGGAAGAAGCTCCGTGGGGCGCAATCATGAATTCCTGAAAATCCACATTGTTGTCGGCATGTTTCCCGCCGTTGATGATGTTCATGCAGGGTACAGGCAGAAGATGGGCATTACTGCCGCCCAGGTACTGGTACAGGGGTATTCCAGCGCTCATGGCTTCGGCCCGGGCATAGGCCATGGAAATGGCCAGGATGGCATTGGCACCCAGTTTCGTTTTATTGGGCGTGCCATCCAGTCCGACCATGAAATAGTCGAGTTCACGCTGACTCTCAAAGTATTTGTCTTCAATTTCTCCGGCGATGATCGCATTTACATTCTCCACCGCTTTCAGGACACCTTTGCCGCCATAGCGCTTCCTGTCACCGTCGCGTAGCTCGCAGGCCTCGCGCTCACCGGTGGATGCACCGCTTGGAACCATGGCCCGGGATGATGCGCCATCCTCCAGGACAAGATTGACTTCTACTGTGGGGTTGCCTCTGGAATCGAGGATTTCGATTGCTTCAACGTTTAAAATTTTCATAGTACTTGAAATTTAGATTTACTAAGTTGGTGATCATTGTGAACAGACAGATTTCATTGGTTGTTTTGACGAATCAGTAGTGAACTTCAGGAGCTGGTTCAAATCATTGGTTATACGCGTAATGCTGATGCAAATTCTAATACTGAATAAAAAGTAACGTGTAGGAGTTATCAGCTTTTTCAGGGCGGGTCAGGGCTAACTCCATAGCCAGTGACAAAGGTAAAAAATTATCGGATGAAGATGCTTCTTGTTGCACTTGATGAAAGAAATGAAATAGGATTTAATAATATTTTATCTTTGATTGATTTCACCCCAAATTAATCCTTTTAAGTGATGAAAAGAATTCTACACCTGACCGTTCTGATTTGCATCCTTTGTTTCATATGCACAGCAGTTAAAGCCCAGCAACCTGAATTATCCTACTGGACTAAAAATATTTCCGAAGGACAGGGGGCTTCCATACCTGGTTTTCAGGATTTTGCGCATGAACTGGTTGTGTCCGGCAATACGGTTCACACCATCTGGATTGCCGACAGTGCCTATTTTTACAAATTATTTTACCGGCGCTCTGCTGACAACGGGAACACCTGGGAGGAAAAAGTACTGCTGGCCGGCGGTGTATACCCTTACTTCCCAACTGCCTTCACATCAAAAAGACTGACCGTTGAGGGTAACAATGTGCACATTGCCTACACACTACATCGGGAAGATGTGAATATGTCAGATGTTTATTACATACGCTCATTAAATGGCGGAGCCTCTTTTGAGGAACCCCGTGTGATTTTTAATGCCAACCGACTGACTGACCGGCTCTTCATCACCTCCTCCGGTACGGGGCTTACCATTGGAATTCAGGACTGGTCGGAGCAACAGGCAGATTTTTATTTTTTGAACTCAACAGATGGTGGCAGCAATTTTTCAATTTCAGAGTATGGATACACTCAGGAAGCTACCTGGGGCATGGAAGACCTTGTCCGGGACGGGGATGACGCCTATGCACTCATTCTGAATACTTCGTGGTACAACGGACTGGTTTACGGCAACCTGTATTTTCTGGCATTCTACGATGAGGGAGCTTCCGTCAAAAGCACACGGATATCCGTTCCGTCAGCGGAAAATCATCTTACTTACCCGTTGCAGTACGTTGATGATTATGGTCCCAAAACAGCCATTGCCGGAAGTCATGTTTACGTGATCTGGCCGGCTGTTGATGCAGACCTGGAGTTTAATCTGCTTCTCAGGCATTCTGCTGATGGCGGGAATTCCTGGGATGATGTGGTAAACCTGACGAAAGATTACTTTACGGGCACAGAAATACCTCTCAGCGGAATGCAAACCGTTCATGCCGCTGAAAACTTCGTTTATGTGCTGTTTCAAACCAATGCAAACCGTATTTATACAATGTCTTCATCTGACCATGGACAATCGTTCTCCGACATACAAGAATTGACTGCTCCCCAGATGCCCTACATTGCTTCGGGAGCATGGGCACAGGGAACGGCTGACCGCTCGGATGCAAGCGGTCAGACATTTCATGTTGTCTGGGCACCGGGTGGTTACGTGAAAACAACCGATGGAGGAAATACGTATACAAAGCCTGTTTCTATTGCGACACGTTTTTCCTGGTACAACGATCTGGTCTACCGCGTGCGGCTTTTTTCAGGTAATGGCGGAGCATTGCATTTTGCCGTGCAGGGCCGTTATGTTTACGCCTATGATGACATCTTTTATCAGCGCATTGATCCCATTCCAGGGCATCAGGGTGCAGCAGCCCTGAAGCTCAATTATGTTTACGGAGGCGACCGCTTGGATAACATGGCTGTGGCTTCATCAGCCAGTTTGCATTTCACTGATGAACTGACAGTTGAAGCCTGGATAAACCCGGAGGCCGGATCACCGAAATCGGCACACATTCTTTCAAAACAGGATAATACGACGTATGTTTATTCCCCAAGCGCCTATCAGCTGGCCACCCATGGCGAAAGGCTGGTCTCTGCCGGAATAACAACAACTTCGGGCATTTCAAATATGTACAGCCAGCGTTCCGTACCTGAAGGTAGCTGGACTCATATTGCCATGACCTATGATAAGGACGCAGGCAATGATAATTTCAGGATCTACGTCAATGGTACGCTGGATCAAACCGCTTCGGTCACCGGCGAAATGGTGGTGGGCGATGGGGTGCTTTTCATCGGCACACCCAATAGAGATACGTATGGTTTTAATGGTATGGTGGATGAGGTTCGTTTATGGAATCGTGCGCGAACAGAACTTGAAATCCAGCAGGAAATGTATCGCTCCCTTCAGGGCAATGAACCTGGCCTGGCAGCGTATTATGATTTCAGCCATACAACCCTGGATGGAAGCGGTAATGGCAATGATGGGTACCTGATGTACAGGGAAGAGTTTGTGACAGCTCCGATCACTGCTCCTGATACAGATAGCGATGGTATCCCCGACCCTGAAGAATGGGGATTTGATGAAGGTGATCCTGGTTTTGACGGCAATGCTGATGGCATCGTCGACTGGATGCAATCCAATGCAGCTTCACTGAAGACGTTCTCACAAACAAACTACGTGACCCTTGCCACCGTCAGTGATACCAGAGAATTGATTCCTCTCGTTGATGTGGAGCCTGTTGCGGTACCCGCAGGACAGCCTGCCGGTTATGCTTTTCCGTACGATATGGTTCAATTTTCACTCCATTTTCCGGCAGGCCTTTCCTCAGCAGACGTAAATTTCTTTGTTCAGGGCTCAGCTGATTACGATACATACGTCAATTATGGCAGGCCATCAACAGAGGCAACAGAAGACGTATTCTATGATTTTAAACTCCAGAACAACACAGGGGCCACGTTGAACCAGGGATCTGTCAACCTCCGGTTTATCGACGGGCAGCGGGGCGATCACGACCTGGCGGCCAATGGATCGATGATCACCATGGGTGGCCCCGCGCTGGCACCCCAGGGTGTTCAAACTGTTTCCAGTACGGGCAACCTGAAGGTTTTTCCTAATCCGGTGCATCAAATTCTTGAGATGACCCTGGTAACCCCGGTAAGCAAAAACACGATCATTGAATTGTATAATATTGAGGGACAGAAAGTTAAAGTTCTATACAATGATAAATCCATGGCCGGAGAAAATCATTTCCGCTTCCCGATCGATCGGATCACTCCCGGCATCTATACCATCAGGGTGCTGACGGATGGAGCGATTGCATCAGCTAAGGTGGTCGTCATAAAATAGGAGCGTGTTGATTGAAAAGCTTCACAATTGATTTGATTGCTCTCACGTGGGAGGATGCAGCCTTTGCTGGAACCACTTCCGCACCGATTGCATCGTTTTTTGCTGGTTTGCCGGAGCCCGGCGATGACAAGTCGCCCTTTCAGCACTGTTCTCAGGTGCACCCCAGCGGATTTCAATGCCATCGTTAGGATTATAAGCCATCTCAAAGGCCTCCTTTCGTTCAAGGATCTCCGATACCTTCAGTTCCTGGGGCGAACCATCTGAACGAATGTAGGTTATGGTGAGCCGGGAAACCTCCTTGTCGAGGAGAGACTGAAGTTTTTCTGCCATATTTTCAGGATCACTTAATTTTGAGATTTTGAAGTCTTCGGGTGAACGGGACACCCTTTCCGGAAAATCCAGCACGGCATCCATGGCAATCAGAAGCCTCAGATCGCGGTTGGGTGTTGAGTAATCTTCCCACAGCCCACCGGCCTGGAAAATACCGTTGGCACCGGATGGCATGGGAATGACCGTTCCAGGATGTTCCTGAAGATAAGCTTCACCATTGGCCACCGATTTGACACGCACCAGGAGCTGTTCGTGGAGTGCCTGGATCAGGTCCGCCAGGGCATCTTCAGGATCAAGCCCCTTGGGATTGATCAACCGTTCCATGGCGAGATAGAAATCCTCGCTTGCCATGTTTTTCTGCTGCAGCGAAAAAGGTGCGAAACCGGCCACTGCCGCCAGCGAGTCGTTTTTCATCAGCCGCAGCCTACCATCCTCAAACACGACAGGGCGAAAAGCCTTGAATCCGGGTTCCCCGATCACTTCGGAAGTGCTGAACAGAAAATTCCCTTTCCAGAACCGCTTGATCGCAATGGTGTTATCGGGCTGTGCATCTGCTGCAAGTAGCAGTCCCGGGTGGTCTCTGGTCTGCGGCACCCAGCTGACCAGGATCAGTGTATGACCGTAAGGATCGGCAAAGACGGTACCCGGGCGCAGGGCTTCCCGTGCAAGCGGTACAGGGTAATAATCGGATTGCTCGTTATCGAGTGCCGTACGGGCCGTACCCGAATGAACTCCATCCATGACCGATCGTAAGAAGGAGTTGAATGACGCCACCGGATCGTTCTTTGAAGAGGGAGTTGCATTGGTGATCCATTGACCGGTTCCGGGACTTTTGCCCAGCCAGCCCCTGTCACACACGTGGTAACCAAAAGGAAGTCCCAGTTTCCAGGCAAAATAGGCTCTCAGAAAAAATGGATGATCGGCACAGTCGGGCTCCATGACCACACTGCTTTTACTGCCGGGATCATCTTCTCCTCTGGAGAGGTAATTGTAAAGGAAATTACGGTCCTTATCCCTGGTCACCTCATGCAGAGCCGGCCAGGAGGTCTTTTCATCGCATCCCTGGAACAACGCATTGATCCAGGCCGAATAGAGGGTCTCCATTCCGGCATCCCACCCCCTCATGGTCTTCCATACCGTACCTTTCTGGGGGGCCGGCTGCGGCTGGGCAATCTCAAATTCCAGGCTGCTCACCTCCTCTTTATCCACGATCAGGATGGCCTTATAGTTCCCGGCAGGGCTTCCGGCAAAATCGTCGATGCGCCAGTAAGGAAGTTCCTCGCCGGTTTTGCTGTGCAGGGATTCTGAAGCCCCCGCCGGACCGCTGACCGTGATCTTCGCTTTCGGGATATTCCTTCCCCCGGTGGCCAGGATCCGAAATCCTTCCCCGGGGACGGGATTTCGGGGCAGGATCAGCATGGCATTCACTGGATCGTACGGGTCGGCCGCCTCAACTACGGTTTCCGGTTCCGGTCTTTCGGGAGATGTCGCTTCGGGGTTACCCGCACGGTGGTTGACACAGGAACCGAATCCGATGAGCAGGAATGGAACAGCCATTCCGAGCATTCGTATATGAAAAATTCGTGCGCTCATAACGTGACGGTATACCACGGATGATCTTTCACCCTGGTGATTCCCTCTGTATTCTGCGAACTCAGGATCCTGCGGGCAGCTATGTTTATCCGGCTGGGATCGTGTTTAGGATCGCCGGGTAGGATGCTGCTGATCTGCACCCTGCCTGAGGAATGGATGAAATCGCCTTTTCCCAGGTAAATGCCCACGTGGCTGATCCGTTGTGCTGAAGATCCAAAAAAGAGCAGATCACCCGGTTGCAGGTTGTTCAGGTCGCTGAAATCAACCGGTTCGCCATACAGGGCTTGCTGCGATGAATCACGAGCCAAAATGATCCCACTGGAAAAATAAACCAGCTTCACAAAACCCGAACAATCGGTCCCCTTACTGGAGGTTCCTCCCCACAGGTAGGGCGAACCCATCATTTGCCGGGCTACCGACAGGAGCGATCTGACATCCGGCTCCGGGCAGGTCCAGTCATCAAACGGGATACAGTCGGCTTTCCGCACGTATCCGGTGCGTCCGTCGGGAATCTTCATCTTAAGATATCCCCTGAAGGACGATTCAACTTCAAACAGATCGCCAAGAACAAGATCGGTGACTGCGTCATCTTTGCTGCCTGGAGTATCGTGAGCAAAGCCTGAGATCCTGGTGTAAAAAAAACGGTCCGATTTTTTCCAGGATCCCATCTCCTGTTCCGTGAGCAGCTGCAACCCTTTGGCGTCCATCCAGCCAAAATAGTGCTCGGGTGTTTCGACCCGGTAGAATTTATCCTTGTACGCTGTCACTTGAAGAGGCGTTCCCATCATGACCTGCGACACCAGTTCCGAAGTATCATCCGGTAAGGCACGCATGTTCGAAACCGACAATGTGGCCAGTGCCCAGGAGTTGTTCTGGTTTATTTGCGACTGCCCGCTTTTTGAGATATTCCTCTCCACTTTTTGAGTATTAACTTCCCTAACTGTTTAATTATCAGGATCAGTACTTGAAGCAATTCGTCACTTTTTTCTAAATCATTGACATAAGCATATTTAATCCCTCACTTAATCCCTCATTGAGCCCTTTGTTATATCGATTTTGAGCCCTTAACGAGTCCTTTAATCAATTTCTATATATCTGAAAAACAATATTTAATAATGAATAACCTTGTCTACTGCTTCTTTTTTGAGCCCTTTGTAAGCCCTTTCAGAACATATTCTGTTCCAACACCGGTCGTGCCAATTTTTTCAAAGAAAAGCCCTTCAAGTTCTCTCAGATATCGGGAAGCTGTGGCTTTACTTACTCCACATAGTAATTGGACATCAGAATTAGTAATAGATTCATGCTCCTGGATATGCAGTACAATTCTTCTCAATTCCTCTTTCAATCCCATTTGATTGAGCCCTTTGTCAGTATATTTAATAAGCTCAATGTGAAAATCAGGCGGTTCGTAAGAAAATATAGGGGGAGCTAATTTGTGAATCTTACAAACATTGATAATTTTTATGGTACCACGACCCCAGCACTCAATGTAACCCGCCCTGAAAAATGTATTGGCAATATTAGGATTGAATGGTTTGGATGGATGTTTTTGGATTAATTTTTCAACTGTCCAATTCTCGGGCAGTTGACCATCATTCCAAAAAATGATCCTATCCGTGTAAACACTTATCTGTATGGGGTTCCCACTACTGTAATCTTTATGAGCCAGTGCATTTAACAATGCCTCTCTTACCGCTTCTTCAGGGAATGTAAATGTTTCCTCACGAGCACCCGCATGATAAGAAATTATCGCCCTATCGTATTTTGTTTTAAGTAATCCCAAAGCGATTTCTGCTTGCTCTATAAGGTTTCCTTTTACTTCGTCCTGGAATTTCAAATCATCATCCGACTCAAAAAAACCTATTTTGATATAAGCTCCATTTATGTATTTATCGGGCTTTGGATGGAACAATAACACTGCTGCGCGTTTGAGCATTTGTTCTTCTTCCAGAAATAAATTTAAGCTTTCGAGCAGTTCCTGATTGGTGCCTTCCAAATCATCAGGGTCCAGTCTTTTACTTTTTGTCGCCCTTTTTCGGAAAAAGTCGAATGTATCTTTCTTTAAATCGGTAATACTAACATTCGGAACCGGCACTTCATCCCATTTTTTGCCTTGCTGCTGCAATAAAAATTTTGTCAGGGCCGAACCCTTAAGTTCTTGTAATGTACTGCCTGACCTATAATAATACTTTCCCCGTAGACTGATTGGAAAAGGGTACGGTTCTACTATGATTTCCAGATAATCCATACTCCTTTCTGTGTGTAGGTTCACATCCACCATCAAACCCAATAAATCCCTAACCTGATTAGGGATGTCTTGCAATAGTTTTCGGGCATTGGGCAAATGCCCAATCTGTCCAGCATCATCCTTGCCTATAAATAGAATGCCTCCCTGGGCATTAGCAAAACCACAAATCCATTTTAAGTGTTCGTCACGCCAGGATGCTTTCCACTCAATATTTTGTGATTCCCTGTTCATTTTCATTAGTTTCCTCCTTCCCGTTTTCCAACTCCTTTTCCATTCGGTACCTGATATCCTAATTGACGATAAAATCCAATGTTTATTTCAATCCAACCAAGGGGTTATTTTCTAAAGTGTTATAAATTTTGGGCATAAATCAACTTTTTCTCAAAATTAAGAAATGTGCTTAGGAGATTAATCAATTTCGTAAGTTATAGTTTGCCTTTTGGGATAGCAGAAATTCCTAAAATGCCATGTACATTTTGGGATTTCAATCATTTGAGAAGTAAGCGCTCATCAATCATACGACTTCTTTACTTTCGACTTTCATTCTTTCTTAGAGTATTTTCTTTGCAGTAGCCAGTAGACCGGAATGCCGGCTAAAATCAGGACCGTACCGATGGCTGCTTCGCGTGGCCGGGTTATGATCGTATTGAAAAACAAATAGATACAAAAAAGGATATAAAAAGCCGGAACGACCGGGTACCCCCAGACCTTGTACGGACGGTGGGCATCGGGCATCCTTCGGCGCAAGATGAACACCCCCAGGGAGGTGGCTCCGTAGAAGATAAATACGGCAAAGATGATCATATCGGTCAGCTGGTCGAAGGATCCTGACAGAACCAGCACCGAAGCCCATATGCCCTGCAACAGCAGCGAATTTCCGGGTACACTGGATTTGTTCAGTTTTGCGAAACCGGGAAACAAAAGCCGGTCGCGCGCCATCGCGTAATAGGGCCTGGCACCGGTAAGGATGCTTGCATTGGTGCATCCCAGGGTCGTCAACAGGATCAGCAGGGAAATAAATAAAACACCTCCGGTTCCCCAGAAACTTCTGACCGCTTCAACAGCCGCTATCTGGTTGCTGGATGCATAAATTTGCTCCAGCCGGGGAATGGATAAAAGGGAGAGATACGTTACATTCACCAGCAGGTAAATGAAGATCACCACAAAAACTCCCATAACGATTCCTTTGGGGATGTTTTGATTGGGATTTTTAACCTCTCCACCGATGTATCCGACCGACACCCATCCCTGATAGGCCCAGAAAGCAGCCAGCATGGCCGTGAAAAATGAGGAGATGGTAACGGTTCTGCCGGTCAGCTCTCCCAGGTCCGGAAAATTGGCCGGTTTTGCTTCCGCATGGCCCAAACCGAAAAAAACGATCACAAACAGGCCGGTGAAGACCAGCCACAGAATGATCTTGCTTGCCCTCGCGCCACTTTTCAGACCCGTAATGTTCAGGACTGTCAGCAGCAAGATCAGGGTAATGGCCGTCAGTTTTATTCCAAGATCCTGAAAAGGAAAGAATACGCCTCCTATCGTGAAATCCTGCAGGGATGGAATACCAGCGGGAATGGCAATGATGCTGTTCAGCGACTGGGCAAAGACATAGGCCAGCGAGGAGATGGTGGCCGTCTGGATGACGGCAAACAGCGACCACCCGTAGAGGAAGGAAAAGAAGCGA
The DNA here is from genome assembly GCA_035342335.1 of Bacteroidales bacterium. NCBI lineage: Bacteria > Pseudomonadati > Bacteroidota > Bacteroidia > Bacteroidales > Bacteroidales bacterium. The sequence goes on along the minus strand of DAOQWY010000012.1, from coordinate 78,569 downwards.
TTATAGATTTTTCTGAAGTAGGCATAATCTCCGCCTGTATCGGCCAGCAATCCGGCAACTTCAGCATTGCTCAGTGCGCCGAAGATGGTAATGATCCCAGCGACGATCCAAGCCAGGAGTATCCACGCCGAAGAGTGGAGCTCGGCGGCCATGGGAGCGATCTTTTTATATACGCCTGATCCAATGATATTTGCAACAACAAAAATAATCACATATCCCAGACCAAGCGTCCTGATCAAACTCCTTTGGTTCGCCATAAGGAAGGTGTGAATCTTTAAAAAAGTTCACCGGTAAAGTTATAATTAAAACAGGTTGCTCCAATGTTTAAAAGCCGCAGTTTCGTAATAGGTTTACGATAAGAAGACAGGGTAGTGGGGTCATTAATTCTCAACGGGATTTTCCCATTGGCGGGAACCAGTTTCCGGTTGGAGGAGTGATGACCTGGGAAGGTGGTGAAGCCTATGTCATAAATGATAAATAGTTGCTCTTGTTTATTAACTGATATTCCCCACCATATGTTTCCTTCCATGCGTTCGGAATCCTGGCCTTGTCCTTTTTATATTTGATTTCATAACCAAATAATTTTCCCTCCCTTTCTTCCACATAATCAAGTTCTGCACCGGTATAGGTTCTCCAGAAATAGGCCGACGATTTCATTTTTTTGTAGGATATGTATTTTAGTCTTTCCGTGATGATGAAATTTTCCCATAGTTGACCGTGATCATTACGGGTATCCAGTGGATTCAGGTTATTGATCAGGCAATTACGAATACCCAGGTCGTAAAAGTAGAATTTGTCCAGTTTAGAGATCTCTTTTCTGAGATTTCTACTGAATCCCGATAAACGATAAATGATGAAGGATTCCTCCATTAAACGCAGGTAATTTTCCACCGTCTCGCGACTGATGCCCAATGATTTACTCAACTCGTGAAGCGATACTTCTGATCCAATCTGAAAGGCAATCAGCTTTAACAGATCCCTCAAAAGGAAACGATACCGAATGGTAGTTGTTTCAAGAACATCCTTAAAAAGGTAGGAATTAGTGATTTCTTCAAGAATCTCCGTTTTGTCCTGATGGTTTTTTGCTGTGAAAACTTCAGGATAACTTCCATATATGAGCGTGTCTTCAAGAGTTTCATTGATTTCGAATGCATTCATGTACGATGACAATTCACAGGTTGCAACCGGGTACAGTTGGTACACGTGTTTTCTGCCAGTCAGTGGTTCTGTGACCTTTTGGCTCAGTTCAAAGGATGATGAACCTGTCAGCAATATTTTCAAACCAGGCACCTCATCGTGCAGAATCTTAATGTTCAAACCAATATCAGGGATCCGATGCGCTTCATCAATAAAGAGCATCTCGTAACCTTCGGTCAGCGATAGCATCCTGTCAAGATCCTTACCTGAAAAGACAGCGAGGTATTTTGCCTGGTCTGCATTCACCATAAATGTCCTCAATCCAAGTTTTTCGATCACCTGGTTGCACAGGGTTGTTTTTCCTGTCTGACGTGCACCGAACAGAATGACTACCTTACCTGAAGAAAGAATCTTTGCGCACATTTCGTTTAATAAAAGCCTCGGAACCATTGAGATCATAGTATATTTCGTACAAATATACTGATATTTTATATGACCACTAAATTTCGCGTTAATATTAATGGTTGACTATAAATATTATCGTAATAATTGTTTTTCACCTTAATGTACGAGGGTGAGGTATATGAGTAAATTTCAATATTTTACATACCGAACGTTCAGGATGTACCAAATTGCATTATCTTTACCTCCCGAACGTTTAGTATGCAATCTTATGACTGAAACCAAAGAAATCATCATTGACCATGCTTACCGGCTTTTTCTGAACAATAGCTATGAAGCCGTTTCGATCCAGGATATCAGCAAATCGGTGGGGCTGACCAAAGGAGCTCTCTATCATCATTTTTTGAACAAGGAGGAGTTGTTCAAGGCCGTTATCGACAAGTACCTGAAACTGGTGGGCCTGATCCAGGTGAAAGAGGATATTACGCTGAAGGAATATGTTCAGGCCATCATTGACTATGTCAGCAGGATCCTGAAAACGATCTGCATCGACGACCAGCCGTTTATCCCGGTTAATTTTCTATCGCTCCTGATCGATGCCCTGAGGCACTACCCGGGTTATATGGATGAGCAAAGGCATTTTTATGCGTTAGGGACCGACCATCTGAAAACCATCCTCGATAAAGCAGTTAAAAACGGTGAAATACGGGCGGATATTGACACATCCCTGACGGCGCTGAACCTAACCTCTATTGCGATCGGCGTCGCTGCCAGCCTTTTCAGGGAACATTCACCCTCGGATACTCTGCAACTATTTAAATATCAAATGATTGAATTTTATAATACTCTAAAAAAAATAAACAGGAACGACCATGATCTTTAGCTGATCGGGTGCCCAATGGATCGTATGTTTAGAAAGTGATCATCCGTTAAATTTTAAAAATATGAGAAATATCTTCCTTCTTATTGTGTCCATTGCCCTGATCACAGGGTGTAAACATCCCCGAACGGATGAATCTGTGATCAGACCGGCAATGAAAGTCAAGATTGAAACAGTCGAAGAAACAACTACCAGCAGCATACTGAGCTATGTGGGAGCTGTTGAAGAAATATCCTCCATTGCGCTCAGTTTTGCAATCCCGGGCATGATCGAGAAAATTTTTGTTGCCGAAGGAACTTACGTTTCCCGCGGACAGTTGCTTGCCAGGCTTGATCCTGCTTCGGCGCAGAGCATGTTCGAAGCGGCAGAAGCTACGCTGAAGCAGGCCCGTGACGGATACACCCGGCTTAAATCGGTGCATAACGAGGGAAGTTTGCCCGAGATACAGATGGTTGAAATCGAAACTAAACTGCAGCAGGCTCAATCATCCTATGAAATCGCAAAAAATAATCTCGAAAATTGTTCCCTGTATGCTCCTGTTCCCGGTGTGATCGGGGAAAAAATGGCCGAAGCCGGAGAGTATGCAGTGGTTGGAAAGGCTATTCTTTCGATACTGGACATCAGCTCGGTCAAAGTCAATTTTTCCGTGCCGGAGAACGAAATCGCATCCATTCCGGCCGTCTGTCAATCAACAATCACGGTGTCAGCTCTTGGCAATCAATCATTTGAAGGAAAGAAGATAGAAAAAAGTGTTTCGGCCCATCCGGTCTCACATACGTATCCCGCACATATCGTTCTGCTCAATCCTCAGAAGGAGCTGTTACCCGGGATGGTTTGCCGTGTTGAACTTCACCCTGATCGTGATGTGCAGCAGAGCATCGTGATACCCATTGCAGTCATCCAGTCAATGGCCGACGGTCAAAAATTCGTATGGTGCGACAGGGGAGGAGTTGCCAGCCGCGTCATGGTCACCACCGGTACCGTCAGGGGAAACGGGATTGAGGTCACCAGCGGATTGTCAGCCGGGGACCGGATCGTGACAGAGGGTTATCAAAAGATCAGCGAAGGAGATAAAATCATTGGACAATGAAAAGCAGGCACAGCATCATTGAATGGATGATAAAGCATCGGTCCATCGTCATTTTTCTAGTCATATTGCTGGTCATCCTCGGAATCATTGCACTTAGGGTAATGCCCAAACAGGAATTTCCCGGATATACGATCCGGCAGGGGATCATTGTCGGTTTATACCCCGGTGCAACTTCCGAGGAGGTTGAAAAACAGCTGGCCGAACCCCTGGAGCAATTTCTTTTTTCCTACCCTGAAGTCAAGAGAAGTTTTTCGACCACAACCTCACAAAACGGTGTATGCTATGCCATGGTCGAGCTGAATGACAATGTCAGGAACAAAGACGAAGTATGGTCGAAGATCAAGCATGGTCTCACCACCCTGAAGATGCAGCTGCCATCGGGCGTTGTGGCTCTTGTGGCACAGGACGATTTTGGTGAAACATCGGCGATCCTGATCTCCATCGGATCCGACCATAGGTCCTACCGGGAGTTGAAAGGCTATGCCGATGAATTGATCCACAGGCTGCGCCCCATCAGGTCTGTTTCCAATCTTCGGCTCTATGGGATGAAGGACGAACAGGTAACGGTTTATGCAGACCGGGACAAGTTGTCTTCCTATGGGATCAGTGACAAGCTGTTACTGGGGGAAGTATTTGGCCAATCGCTGGCTCCCGGAGATCGGCTTGAAAACGATGAAGTGCTTATCCCGATCCATTTCAAGCCAACATACAGCTCCGTCAGGGAGGTTGAGGAGCAGATCATTTTCAGCGATCCCGAAGGCAACATGATACGGATGAAGGATGTAGCAGACGTCGTAAGGGAATATCCTGAAGGTGGAAGTCATATTACCTTCAACGGGCAACCCTGCCTGGTTCTTTCTGTCGAAATGAGAGAAGGCTACAATATCGTCAGGTTTGGAAAGGATGTCAACGAAACCATTGCAGCCTACAAAGCAAACCATCTGCCTGATGATGTGACCGTCCATTCGATCACCAACCAGGCGGATGTTGTGGAAAGCTCGGTGTTATCCTTCCTCCGCGACCTGATGATTGCGATCATTGTGATCATTCTGGTGATGATGATCCTCTTCCCGTTCCGGTCGGCACTGGTGGCGGCCATCATTATCCCCCTGAATACCTTCATTTCGGTTGGGATCATGTTCCTGTGCGGAATACCTCTGAATACGGTGACCCTGGCAGCTCTGGTGGTGGTGCTTGGAATGACGGTGGATAATTCGGTGGTTATGATAGATGGATATATTCACTGCCTCAAAAACGGGTATGAACCAAGGGATGCAGCCGTTGAAAGTGCACATCTGTACTTTTTGCCGATGTTTCTTGCAACACTCTGCATCTGTATCATTTTCTATCCGCTGTTAATATTGTTCAATGGCCAGATGCTCGAATTCATCTATTTTTTTCCTTTCACCTTCACCATCAATCTGTTGATGTCGCTGATCCTGTCGGTAACCATTCTGCCCATTCTTGAGATCGTTTTTATCAAACCATCCGGGAAGGGGGAAAATGGGAGGGAGACGAAAAAGATAACGGAAAAGGCTCACGATGTTTATGTAAAACTACTTGATTGGAATTTCCGACATCCGTGGATGACAGTTACAGCAGGTGTCGTATCCATAATTGCCTCGTTGTTCATCATACCTCATATCAATTTCAGGATGAATCCCCTTGCCGAGCGCGACCAGTTTGCCGTGGAGATCAGTTTGCCTGACGGTACCCCGATAATCCGCACGGGACAAGTGGCTGATTCCATGAGATTCATTCTTTCGAAAGATTCCCTGGTGAAATCGGTAACGCAGTTTGTCGGGATGTCCTCACCCCGTTTCCATATTTCCTATGCGCCCCAGATGCCTTCCGACAGCTATGCCCAATTCATCGTCAATACGGGCTCTCCAGAAGAGACCGAGGCCATGCTGAATGAATGCACGGATCGCTATGCACATTATTTCCCGAATGCCTTCGTCAAGTTCAAGCAGATCGATTTTCAGTATGTTCCATCGTTCGAGTTCCGTTTTCAGGGCGAAAACACCGAAGACCTGAAAAAGGCTGCCGGGTATTTAATGGCGAGGATGAATGAGATGCCGGACCTTACGAATGTTCACACCGACTGGGGAGAGAGGCTGCCTATAATGGAGGTGGAATTGGATCCGGTAGCTTCCTCGCGGCTTGGGGTAACCCGTGCCATTGCATCCGCCAACCTGATGCTGGCAACGGGTAAGTTCGAAATAGGTTCCGTTACGGAGGAAAACGAAAACATTCCGGTTGTTATCAGGGCACGGGAGAAAGAGGGTAAACCCACGCTGGAAGCGTTTTCAGACACGTATGTGACAGGCCTGGTTCCTTCGGTCAGTGTTCCATTGCGGCAGATCGCATCCGTGATGCCGAAGTGGGGTGAGAATAAAATCGTCCACCGGAACGGAATGAGGACCATTACGGTGACAGCCGATACCAAAAGGAATGTCATTCCGTCGCGAATGCTTTCCGATATCCAGGACATCATCCAAAACGAAATTGAACCTTCGCTGCCGGTGGGGATAACGTATCAGGTGGGAGGTGAACCTGAATACAACAGGGAGAACCTGTCGCCGGTCATCTACGCGATCATTGCAGCCTTTGGCATCATCTTCCTTTTCTTCCTGTTCACCTACGGAAAATTCAAACTGACTTTCCTTTCGTTGTTTACGTTATTGTTGTTCCTGTTCGGCGCGGTATTCGGCCTCTGGATCGGGAATTATACGGTTGGAATCACCTCCGCGCTCGGGCTGATTGGGTTGTTTGGACTGACGGTAAGGAATGTGATCCTGATGTTCCAGCATGCCGAGCAGAGGTTTACTGTTGAAGGGTGGTCGGCCCGGGATGCCGCCTACGATGCAGGCAAACGAAGGATGATACCCATCTTTCTAACTTCAGCATCCTCCTTTGTCGGTGTAACCCCCATGATCCTGTCGGGCAGTTCATTTTGGGCACCTGTGGGGATGGTGATCTTTGCGGGAGGGATCTTCCTGTTGCTGATGACCCTTACCATTCTCCCGGTTCTTTACTGGAAACTAAATGATTAAAAGCAATGAAAAAACAACTATATATTCTCACGATCCTCTACGGGGTGATGGAGTTCGGCCTTCCTGCAGTAGCCCAAAACAGTTACTCGCTGGATTCCTGTAAAAAGATCACCCTGGAAAACAATGTCCAGATCAGGAACAGCACCCTTGAGGCGGAGGCATCGCAGAAAATCAAACAGGGAGCCTTCACCAACTATTTCCCCACGATCAGCGCCCTTGGCTTCGCAGTCCGGTTCAGCGATCCCCTGCTGAACATTGACATGCCCGGCGGGAACCTCCCGGTTTACAACGGGGATCCGATGACACTGCCTTTTGCCACGGAGTTTGCCTATTTTCCGGGTGTTTCGATGGGGATGATGGAAGATCTGACGGCCGCGGCCGTGACGGCGGTCCAGCCTCTGTATTCGGGCGGACGCATCATTAATGGAAACCACCTGGCACGCCTGGGAGCCGATGTAAGCGCTCAGAAGATTGACCTGTCGACCCGGGAGGCACTGTTCAAAACGGAGGAGCAGTACTGGCAGATCGCTTCCCTGAAGGAGAAGATGAAAACGATCGAGGCATACGAACGGCTGCTGGATACATTGTACAAGGATGTGAACATTGCCCAGAAAGCCGGGCTCATCCATTACAATGATGTGCTCAGGGTAACGTTGAAGCAGAGCGAATTGAAGATGAACAGGCTACAGCTTGAGAACGGGATCAAGCTTGCTATCCTGTCGTTTTGTCAGCATCTGGGCATTCCCTTTGATCCTCAGATGACGCTTTCGGATTCAGCAGGTCTGATGGCCGATCCGGCCAGTCTGTATATAAACCCTCAGTCAGCTCTGGCCAGCCGGACCGAGTATGAACTTGTACAGAAAAGCGTGGAGGCCGAGAAACTGCAATCCAAAATGAAACTCGGGGAGTACCTGCCTCAGGTGGGCATCGGTGTCGGGGCATTTACCTATGGCATGGACAATGGCTGGAAGGGTGACTGGAACAATGAGCTGATGGCATTCGGGACGGTCACCATCCCGTTGTCGGACTGGTGGAAAGGGTCGTATAAACTGAAGGAGCACAAGCTCAAGGAAGAGATTGCGCAGAACAATGCCGATCATACGGCCACTTTGTTGCAGCTTCAGATCGAAAAGGCCTGGACCGATCTGCAGGAGTCCTGGCAAAGGATCAGGATCGCGGAGGAGGCTATCGGGCAGGCCAGGGAGAACCTGAAGATCAACTCCGATCATTACCATGCCGGAATCATCGGCGTTTCCGATCTGCTGGAGGCCCAGGCCATCCTTCAGTCCACACTTGATCAGCTGACCGACGCACGGTGCGATTACCGTGTGAAAATGGCGGAATACCTGAAGGTGACGGGAAGGAGCGGTCAATAAAAGGGATGACATCCAGTAACAGGGGATGTCATCCCTTTTCTGATATCCGATTAATAGATTAGGCGCCTGTCCTGATGTTTATCAGGAATATCCGATATCAATCTTAATTATTTCCTAAACAAGGCTTAATATATGCTTAACCTTGGGGTTTTACTTTTGCCGCAACATTTAACCAAACCTCATGAATCCTATGAAAAAGATCCTTTTGCTTGCCCTTGCGGCATCGATTATTTTGATTACCTCCTGTAACGATGAAGAAGATCCGATCTTCCAGGTCCCATTGGTTACAGCTCCTGCAAACCAGACGGTGGAGACGGGTGCTGTGATTGACCTGACGTTCAGTTTCAACGCCGAAGCAGGCTACAGTTCCTCCGTGGTCACTGCCACCAACGGCACAGCCGTCATCAGGACCGATGCATCGCCTGGTGCCACTTCCGGAACGGTCGTTGTGACCTTCACCGGAGGTACAGATGATGGTGCCGGGAGTGCAGTGCTCACCGTAACCGACAAAGCCAGCCAGAAGGGTTCGGCCACTGCGGTGCTGGATGTGATGGAAGAGGAAGTGATCATACCGGTCACCAGCAACATTACCGAAAACACCACCTGGGAATCCGGAAAGGTGTATACCCTGGAAAGCCGGATTGCCGTGGTGAGCGGCGTCACGCTCCTCATTGAGCCTGGTGTTATAGTCAAGGGACAGGCGGGAACAGGTGCCAACGCCACCGCACTGCTTATCGCACGCGGCGGCAGGATCCTGGCCGAAGGTACAGCGGACTCTCCGATCATTTTTACATCGATCGCCGATGAGATCATGCCGGGCGAGATCGCAAGCCCCAACCTTGATCCGGATCTGAACGGCCTGTGGGGTGGTCTGCTCATCCTGGGCAATGCCCCCATTTCTGCTGATGCTGCATCCATGCAGATCGAAGGGATACCGGCTTCGGATCCGAATGGATTGTACGGAGGCACCAATGGTGCTGATAATTCAGGTGTCCTGAAATATGTTTCCATCCGCCATGGAGGAGCCAATATCGGAGAGGGCAACGAGATCAACGGACTTACCCTTGGAGGTGTTGGTTCAGAAACGGTGATTGAGAACATTGAGATCGTTGGCAACCAGGATGATGGTATCGAATGGTTCGGTGGAACGGTTTCCGTCAGAAATGCCATTGTCTGGAATGCAGGTGACGATGCTATTGACACCGATATGTCATGGGCCGGAACCCTTGATAATTTCGCAGTGATCAGTCCCGGTGACGAATGCTTTGAACTTGACGGCCCCGAAGGCAGCATGGAAGCGGGTCACCTGATCAAAAACGGATCGGTCAATGCTTCCGGTGCAGATGGTCTTGTTGACCTTGATGACAACTCCATTGTTGAGATGACCTCCATCTATTTCTTTAATGTGACAGAGGGACAGGATTTCGATCTGAATCCTGTCGGGCTGGTTGCGTCAAATCTTCAGGCCACCCTGCCCACCGGTGCCAGCATGACTGATCATTTCAAAGGTGGTTCCGATGCGTATGTCACCCTGGTAGCTGCCAGTGCAAATACGGTGGGCGCTGACCTTTCGAAGCTGGAGGGTTGGTCATGGGCATCTGTCGCTGGCGCCCTCGCCGATTTTTGAATCATGGGAATCAATTCCTGCACAATCCTTATATATTCTGAATCTCGCAGGTTTCAACACCTGCGGGATTTCTTCTTTATAGAAAGCCAACTATGATGTTTTATAATAAGATCAGCCTTTTCACCGCTTTATTGCTGTTGACCCAATGGCTCACTGCTCAGAACGGCTTCATCCGGGGTACTGTCTTCGATGACGGAACCGGTGAATCACTGCCTGGCGTGACCGTCCTGCTGGAAGGAACCACCACTGGAACCATGACTGATTTTGACGGGAAATTTAACATAAAGGTACTGCCTGGCCATTATACGGTCAGGTTTTCTTTCATTTCATATGAAACCCTGTTTGTTCGGGATCTGATGGTAACGGCGGATAAAGTAAGCCTGCTGGATAACATCAGGCTGAAAGAGGTGACCCTGGAGCTATCGGAAGTGGTGATTACGGCTGACATGCTGCGAAATTCGGAAACCGCCCTGCTGACCATGAAGCACAGATCGGCCAATGTCATTGATGGCATATCGGCAGCCGGCTTCCGAAGAATGGGCGATTCGGACGCGGCGTCCTCCATGAAACGCGTAACAGGTGTTTCGGTGGAAGGGGGAAAGTATGTTTATGTTCGAGGACTTGGTGACCGGTATACGAAAACCACCCTCAACGGGATGGATATTCCCGGCCTTGATCCCGACCGAAATACGTTGCAGATGGATCTTTTCCCGACCTCGGTGATCGATAACATCCTGGTGATAAAATCCTTTACTGCCGATTTGCCGGCCGATTTCACCGGAGGAGTAGTCGACATCTCCACCAGGGATTTTCCTGAGGAAAGGACAGCAGACCTTTCGGTCAGCATTGGCATCAACCCCTCCATGCATTTTAACCCTGACTATCTTTATTATAAAGGTGGAAAAACGGACTTTCTGGGATATGATGATGGGACCCGCAGGATACCGGCCACTGAAAACATTCCCCTTTTTACCGAAGTGGTTGGTGATCCCTATGGGGAAAAGGGAATCCGTTACCGTGAGATCCTCGAAGGATTCAATCCGACTCTTTCGGCTTCCGTAAAGAAGAGTTTAATGGATTATAGCCTGGGTGCATCCTTCGGGAACCAGACCACAGGGGGAAAATTGACCTGGGGATATAACGCTGCCATTTCGTATAAGAGTACCAGCGAATATTATCAGCAGGCCGAATACGGACGGTATGGCCTGTCGGGAGATCCTGACGTGATGGAAATGGATATGCGGGAATATCAAACGGGTAACTTTGGAGTGAAAGCTGTTCTCTGGGGTGCACTGGCCGGTGTGGCCATGAAATCGCAGCATTCAAAGATACGGCTGAACATCACGCACCTGCAAAACGGCGAGTCGAAAGCCGGTATATTCGATTATTCAAACGCTGATCAGGGATCCTATTTTGAGGGGATCCAGCATAATCTTGAATACAGCCAGCGCTCGCTCACCAACCTGATTCTGAACGGAAAACACTTTTTCAGGGACAATGCCTGGCAATTCGAATGGAAAATCTCGCCCACCCTTTCCAGGATAGAAGATCCGGATATCCGGTTCACACGGTATGAGATCCGGGGTGAGAATTATCAGATCGGAACCGAATCCGGTTTCCCCGAGCGTATCTGGCGTGATCTGGATGAGTATAACCTGGCGGGAATCATTTATGCGGAAAAGAACTTCACGGTTCTGGGCGAAAAGGCCAGCATACGGTTTGGCGGCTCGGCAACCTATAAGAGCAGGGACTATGTGATCCGGAATTATCAGCTGAACATCCGTAACATCCCGCTCACCGGGAATCCGGATGAACTCTTTTATAGTGAAAATCTGTGGCCCTATCAGGGAAGTGCCACCCGGGGGACCACCTTTGAGGCTCCTTTCATACCGGTCAATCCTAACCAGTTCGACGCCAATAACATGAACACCGGCTTGTTTGTGTCCATGGAACTGACTCCTATGAACCGCCTGAAAGCCATTTTGGGTTTACGTTCCGAAAAGTTCACCCAGCACTATACAGGACAGGATCAGCTGGGTTACAATATCCTTGACAATACCAGGGTGATCGATGACCTGGGATTTTTCCCCTCGGCGAACCTGATCTATTCCATCAATGATCAACAAAACCTCCGGCTCAGTTACTCGAAGACCATCGCCCGTCCCTCGTTCAAGGAGCTTTCCTATGCCGAGATCTTCGATCCGATCACGGGGCGCGTGTTCATCGGCGGCCTGTTCCGTGATGCGGACGATGTAAGCGGGATCGTGTACTGGGAGGGCAACCTTGAAAGTACCGGTATCCATAATGCAGATCTGAGGTGGGAATGGCTTGGAGAAAGAGGGCAAACCTTTTCGCTGGGGGCATTCTACAAATATTTCATCCATCCCATTGAAATCGTCCAGTATGCCACACAGGTGGGAGCCTTTCAGCCCCGGAATGTTGGTGATGGGCAGGTGACCGGTGCCGAGCTTGAAGTACGCCACAACCTGGGATTCATTTCGGGTGCGATGGACAACCTGAGTTTTCTTGCAAATGTCACATGGACCTATTCGCAGATAAAGCTCAGCAGGACAGAGTATGAATCACGACTGGCCAATGCAAGGACTGGCCAGAAGGTAACGGATCATCGCTCGATGGCCGGGCAGGCACCGTTCATTGTGAATGCAGGGATAACTTATCACGGAGATGAAAAAGGATTCCTTAAAGGTTTTGAAGCCGGCCTGTTTTACAATGTTCAGGGCCGAACCCTGGAAATTGTCGGGATCGTCGACCGTCCCGACATTTACACGGTTCCTTTTCACAGCCTGAATTTTAATATGAATCAGTTAGTTGGAAAAGAGAAACGAATCCGGATAGGATTGAAAATTGACAATATCCTTGGTGATAAGAAAGAATCCGTCTTTAGTTCGTATCATGCAAAGGATCAGTATTATACACGATTACACCAGGGAACGGCGATCCAGTTGCACGCCGGATTTAACCTGTTTTAAGTCCACAAGGATATATAAATTGCCTTATATTCGCATTCATAAAAACGTACTGATGAAACAAGGTTACATATCCATTTTACTCCTTTTCATAAGCGCTGTTTCGTTCAGCCAGGCCCTGGAGCATAAAGACGGATATTATTACAAGAACGGTATGCTTTATTCCGGAAAGCATATGGAATATTACGAGAATGGGACTGTGAAATCGGAGATCAATGTGAAAGACGGTCTGGAGAACGGCATGATCCTGTTTTATTTTGAAAACGGGCAGATCCGGGAGCAACGTGCGTATAAGGAAGGAATGAAGGATGGTCTATGGATTACCTGGGACGAAGACGGACAAAAAACCGCGGAAGCCAACTATAAGGACAATCTCAAGGACGGGTACTGGTTGATCTGGGATAGCAAGGGCACCAAGAGATATGAAATGTTCTATCGCAAAGGGGATAAAAAGGGGACATGGTACAGCTGGGATGAGAACGGGGAGTTGATCAGTAAAAGAAGCTATTGATCGTTTGTGGCCAACAGGCGGTCGCCTGTTGGATACATGATTTTCCGGTTTACCGGTTGATCGACCTGATGAACTCGCGGTGGGATTTGAGAAGGCTGAACGTGATGAGCGATAGGTTTTTTGTTTCCTGAAGAATGGCCAGGTACAGGATGCTGTTTTTGGTCCCTGACTCAGCCTTCTTGATCCTTTTGATCTGTTGTTTTTTAGCCTCTTCCACTTTCCCCAGGATCTCATTCTGAAGATCAATGACCGTTGCGAGGTCATATCCCGCACGGCTGCTGATCAGTTCGCGGCTAAGCTCAAAATATCGGAAAAGACTGCTTTTGACATCGTTCAAATCCTCTGACTGGGGATTGGTGAGTCCCTGGTGGTTATTGTCCACATGATCGAGACCTGGCCTCACAATGAAGGTGATGGCATGCACCAGGTCCCGGATATCGTCGACGATCTGCACATAGTACGATCCGGATTCAAACGACCCTTCGTTCAGGCGTGATAAGGTCTGGTGCAGGTTGATCTTCAGATCTTTGGTATCGCTGTTGAGCTGTGTTACGATCCGGTTGGCACTTTTTAGCTCTTTCAGGTTCTCCTTTTTCAGGGCGGTCAGGGTTGTCTGATAAAGGTCCTGAATGGTTGAGTAACAATTCACAATGGTTTCTGTATATTCTTCGATGACCTGTTTGTTGGTCATTTCTTCCTGCGAGAAGAGCAGGTCAATTTTTTCCCGTTCCCGTGACCGGCGCACATGGATCCTGTGGGTGCGGATCACAAGGAATATGGCTATTACGCAGAGGATGCCGATGGCAATTATCCCTCCCCAGTGGATCAGGAAGGCCATGATCAAGGCGGACGTGAAGGCCAGGATGCCGGTCATGAACCATCCCCCAATGACCGTCAGCACGCCGGTCACCCGGTACACGGCACTTTCGCGCCCCCAGGCCTTGTCGGCCAGAGAGGTGCCCATGGCGACCATAAAGGTCACATAGGTCGTAGACAAAGGCAGTTTCAGGGAAGTGCCAAAAGCGATCAGCGTGCTGGCTACCACCAGGTTGACGGATGCCCTCAGCAGGTCAAAGGAAGGCCGGTCTTTTAGAGCGATGCTGCTGTTTTCTTCCCGATATGCCTGAAACCGGCTTTCTATTTTGTTCTTTATGATTCCGGGCGTAAAGCGGCCGATGCCATGGGCGATGTTTCTTGTACCTCTGACAATGGCCCTGGAAAACAGGGTTGAGTTGAATCGTTCGGCCCCAATATTTTGCCGTCCCAGGTCCACCTCTGTCTTGGTCACCGAACGTGCTTTTTTGGAAACCCAGAGTGTTGCACTCATAACGATCCCTGCCAGGATCAGGAAAAAGGCTTTCACATCCACATCCTCAGCCAGTTTACCCATCAGAAAAGTATCGGGCTGTACACCGGGATTAGACATATAAATCTGGTAGGATGTCAGTCCGGCCAGGGGAACCCCGATAAAGTTCACCAGGTCGTTGCTGGCAAAGGCCAGGGCCAGGGCAAAGGTTCCTACCAGGATGATGGCTCTCAGGATATTGATTTTCGCTACCCAGGCGAGCAACTGCAGCAGCAGGGTCCACCCGGCAAAGCTTACCAGCAGCAGCATCGGGGTGTTGACCTTTATCCAGAGAACCGTCTCACTGGTCATGAAGGTGGCGCCTTTGGCCCCTTTAATGACAATGAAATAGGTGATCAGCGTGATGGCCAGACCTCCCCATAAAGAACCGAAGTACTTGAGGTTCTTTTTATAATTAAAGGTGAAGATCAGCCGGGTAATATACTGTACCAGGGCACCTATGGTGAAGGCGATGGCAACCGAGGCCAGGATCGCCGTAAGTATGGTCAGCGCCCTTTCGTAATTCAGATAGTACCCCAGGGACTGAACATTGTCGGGACTGGAAGTGATCTTGATGATGGACACAGCAACGGAAGCTCCGATCAGCTCGGAAACCAGAGATACCGTGGTTGAGGTCGGTAATCCGAAGGTATTGTAAAAATCCAGGAGGATGACATCCGTGATCATGACCGCCAGGAAGATCAGGATCACCTCGGAAAAGTAAAAATGCTCGGGATGGATGATCCCTTTTCGCGCCACTTCCATCATTCCTTCGGAAAAAAGCGTCCCGGTCAGGATACCCAGGGAGGCGATGATCATGATGATTCGAAAAGGGGCTGCCTTTGAACCGATGGCTGAATTGAGGAAGTTGACGGCGTCGTTGCTGACTCCCACGATGAGGTCGGAGAAGGCCAGGACGAACAGTACTATGATCAGGATCAGGTAGAATTGTTCCATCTTACCGTGCAAAGGACAGGCAAAAATACCATAACCCTCTCAATTTGACTTGTTTTACATATTAAATTAATGTTAAGTTTTGGGCTTGTGTATTTTACCGGTCAATGACTCGGATACATTCAGGGCGTGATCACCGATGGACTCACAGATCATGATCAGTTCGTTATAGTAACTCCCGGCCGCATAGCTGTATTTATGATGGCTGACTTCATCCAGATGCTGCTGGCGGATGGTGGTGCAGTATGTATCGATCCGATCCTCCAATTCCACGGCAGCCTCCAGGCCACTTGAATCGGACTCCCTTTCCAGGTGGTCCAGCATCAGGGTAAGCGATTTTCTGACCAGATCGAACATCGTAAACAGGTTGTCACGCATCTCCTGCGTAAACCAGACCTTTTGTTCGTTCTTTGTTTTAATGGTCTGAGCCATTGTGAAGCAGTCATCTCCCATCTGTTCCATTTCACCGGCGATGGTCAGCATCCCTTTTATTTTCCGGGAGGTCGCCAGGCTCACTTCAGCTTCTGCGAGCATGGTCAGGTAATCGGTGATTTCTGTTTCCATCTGATCGGTTTTATCTTCGGCAACAGAAATCTTTTTCAGTAAATCGGAGTATCTGGTATCTTCCTTTTCCAATAACAGTTCCGGAATATAATTGAACATATGAACGATCTGCTGTCCGTACCGGGCAAGGGCCATTTTTACCTGAACGATCGCAATTTCTGACGTGGAGGAGAGGCCTGTTGAAAGATAGCGCAGCGAGAATGACTCTTTCTTATCCTCTTTTTTTATGACCAGGTAGCCGCTCAATTTCTCCAGAAGAGGAATGAAGTTCACCTGGACAAGGGTGTTGATGCAGTTGAAGAACGTATGAAACCCGGAAAGAACCAGGGGCATGATCGATTGAATTTCAATTAATTCTGAAGGATCATACTTCAGAAGGGAGTGCCCGGTGGATCGGATGACGATCAGATCGATCAGGTGGATGAGTGGTCTGAAAAGGATCAGGAACCAGAGCGCACCGGTCAGATTGAACAGGAAATGGATTCTGGCTGCCCGTTTGGCTGTGTGGTTGGTGACGATGGCAGCCAGGTTGGCAGTAAGGGTGGTACCTATGTTGGCCCCCAGAACCATGGCAGTGGCCAGTTCAAAGGAAACCGAACCATTGTAGCACAGGACCAGGAAAAGGGTGATGGTAGCACTGGATGATTGGATGATCATCGTTATGAGCATCCCAATGAGCGTAAAAAGGATCACCGAAAGGTATCCCAGGTTGGTATAGTTGCTCAGAAAGGCAAGTGTCTCGGGATACTGGTTGAAATCGGGTACACTTTCCCTGAGGAACTGCAGGCCAATGAACAGGATTCCCAGGCCGATCAGGAATTCTCCCCATACCTTATACCATGTTTTGGCAGACAACAGCAGGATCAGGCTGACCCCGATGAGGGGCAGATACAGTTGCTGGATGGAGAGGGTAAATCCGAAAAGGGCAACCAGCCAGGAGGTCACCGTGGTCCCGATATTGGCACCCATGATCAGGGGTACCGACCGTGTCAGGGAGATCAGCCCGGCATTCACAAACGTGACGATCATCACGGTGATGGCAGAAGAAGACTGGGCCACGCCCGTGATGAGTAAGCCCGACAGAATGCCCTTCAATCTGCTGGCGGTCAGGCGCGACATCACGTTTCTCACTCTTTTACCGGCCATGCGCTGGAGAGCCTCGCTCATGGTCTTCATTCCAAACAAAAAAAGACCCAGTGCGCCCAGCAGGCCCATGATCCGCAATATGATCTGCCACCAGTCCATCAAAACATCATGCAACTATGGTATGTACCGGTAAAAGTAAGGAAATATGCATTAAAGTGGTTACCTGTAACAGGTATGATGCGGGGTATGAACCAGTGGCATCATTTGGATGCCTGCAACTGTATAATGATCTCGCGTGTCAGCTCGGGATCAAGTTCCACATTCTCAATGAGACTGTTGTTGTAGGAAATGTACGATGCCACGAGGTGATAGGTGCCGGGTTTAAGGCTGCCGAAGGAATAATGCCCGTCAAAGTCGGTGTAGGAAACCAGATCGGTGCCTTTAATCATTACAGCAACACCTGTCAGCGTTTCACCCGTCAACAGATCAAGGACCTTTCCTTCGATTTTTGCTGATTTGACAGAAGGGGCTGTGGTGGTTTCCCCATCGGCGAAAGCCGCTGACATACCGAGAAAGAGGAAAAACAAAGCGAAAGCTGTGATCTGTTTCATCTGGTTATAATTTTTAACGGTACAAAGGTATACCGGGCATTCAGCAGATGCGTTAAAAACAAATTAAGCTTCTGTTAAGAAATCGTTAACCGGTGACAGGCAAAGTGGGGGCGGGCACACCTGGGCCAACTTGCGCATTTATCTTTCCGAGTTCGCACCGATGCTTTTTAAATAAAAGTTACCACGCTTTCCAACAATTCCTAACTGATTGATCAAGGGAATACCAAATTTGAATTAAGCATGATCATATTAAGGGAAGAGCTTATAAATATCTCTTCTGTGGGCAATTAAGATAAACCGAATTGTAGTTGCATCGACAACTTCAAAACCTATACGATAATCCCCGACCCTTATTCGGTAATAATTAGAAAATCCAGTAAGCTTTTTGATGTTAGGGATTTCTGAGAGGAAGGAAGTAGTTTCAATTTGAAGGACAATCTGCTTAAGCCGGCTTAGAACTGCTTGACTGTGAATGCGTCTTAAAGACCTCTCAAATGACTTATCGAACTCAACAGTCATTTCTTTTCCAATTGTTTTAAGATGGAATCACGGCTCACACTTTCTCCGGTTTTTGATCGCTCCATGAGAAGCCCCATTGCAAGATCCTCATATTGTTCTTCATTTATATTGAATACTTTTGCACCTAATTTCCTGGCCAGTTCTTTAAGGATTCTGGCATTTTTTCTGTCGGTTTGAATGACAATCGCATCCATAGCTGTTTTTTTACAAAAGTACCTAATTTTACTGAAAGTGAAGTAATCAAACCAATGCATTTTTACAAAGCATTTCACTACTTTTGAGCACAAATCATTTTTATGAGAATCATTGGAATCATGTTTTTTCTTTTGGTTGTCCAGGTATCCTTTACGTACTCCCAGACAACCACCGCTGAGCGGTCAGATTATACCTCAACCTCCACCCATGCGGAGGTGATGAGCTTTATCAGTGAACTCACATCCACCTCTCCCTTTGTGAGAATGGACACCCTTGCCCTGTCGGTCGAAGGGAGACTGGTTCCATTGCTGGTCATTGGCAATCCGCTGCCTGCCGGACCTGAAGACCTGAAGACCGACAACAGGCTTGTGGTCTACCTCCAGGCCAACATCCATGCCGGTGAGGTGGAGGGAAAGGAAGCCAGCCTGATGCTGGCGCGGGACCTGTTGAAAGAACATGATCCGAACTATTTCAGGAACCTGGTCATACTGATATGCCCGAACCTGAATCCCGATGGCAACGATAAGATCAGCACCCGGAACCGCACCAATCAGAACGGTCCCCAAAATGGCGTCGGGCTCCGGTATAACGGTCAGATGCTTGACCTGAACCGGGATGCCATGAAGCTGGAAACGCCGGAAATGAGGGGTGTCGTCACACAGGTCTTTAACCGGTGGGATCCGGCCCTCACCGTCGACTGCCATACCACCAACGGATCCTATCACGAAGAAGCGGTGACGTTCAACTGGATGGTGAATCCCAACGGAGAACGCAGATTGATCAATTTCATGCGCGATGAACTCTGCCCTGGGATTTCCCAAAGGCTGAAGACCGTTTATGACGTGGATAATATTTTTTACGGTGAGTTCATTGATTTCAGGGATTATTCAAAAGGATGGGAGTCATATGCTTCAGAGCCCCGTTACCTGGTGAATTATGTGGGTGTGCGCAACCGGCTGGGGATTCTGAACGAAAATTACGTTTATGCGGATTACACGACCCGGGTGATGGGATGCTATGCCCTGCTTCGGTCCATCCTGGATTATACGGCAGAAAATGGTGCGAAGATCAAAGAGCTGATCCATACGGTGGATGCTGAAATGCTCCTCCGGGAAAACCATCCGCTCCCCGCTGATTCTTTCGCACTGGAGTATGAGGCCAGGCCCACACCTGAAAAGGTGACGATCCACGCCTATGAAGTTGCCCCCAATCCGGAGCCGAATGTCTGGCCTTATTACATTCGTACCGACAACAAGGTGACCGTCACGGTTCCTTTCTTTGCCGATTATTACCCTACCCGCAGCATTGCACTGCCATCTGGGTATGCCTTAACCATTAATGATCATCATGTCCTGGATTTGTTGCGGATCCATGGCATCCGGTTCAGCCACCTGGAGGATTCGGCCTTTTTCCGGGTGGAAAGCTTTATCATCAGCGAATTAAAACCCTTCGAACGGTTGAACCAGGGACATTATACTAACAGGGTAAAAGGAGAATACAAGCAGGAAACGAAAACCTTCCCGGCCGGAACAATCTTTATTTCCACTTCACAACCACTGGGGAAACTTGCCGCATATTTGCTGGAACCCGAGTCGGATGACAGCATGCTGTTGTGGAACTTTTTCGACCGGTACCTGGTACCGCAGTGGGGAAGAGGATATTATCCGTATCCGGTGTACAGGATCATTGAGAAATAACCTCACCCCCTTTCTCGGGGGTGTGTCAAAAATACTTAACCACAAAGTAACACAAAGGAAAATACATGACAGTCAACTACTTAGTGTTCCTTATTAAAAATACTTTGTGTACCTTTGTGTTTAAAAACCACTTTTGACACAACCTCGCCGGGGGGTGAGGTATATGGAAAAATCAACATGAACCTCAATAGTAAAAGGATCCTCGACCGGCAGGCAGGAGTGTTTTTGTTCTTTGTCATTCTTTCGGTTGCGCTCCGCTTTTTCAGCTTTTTCCCCAGTGTGCTGAACCACGATGAATCAACCTACCTGGAGATTGCCCGCGAAATGCTGGAAGGAAAGGTGCTCTATGTTGATCTGATCGACATCAAGCCTCCCGGGATTTTCCTGATCTATGCCCTGTTTCAGTGGCTTTTCGGACATTCCATCGTTATCATGCGGTTGCTTCCTGCACTTTTAATAGCCGTATCCTCGTTCATCGTTTTCAAAACAAGTCTTCGGTTCACCTCCAACGACCGCGTTGCCGTTGCCAGTGGCACGATCTATATCCTTTTTCTGTCAACATGGTCCGGCTTCGGCATTTCACCTGACATTGAAATATTTTTTAACCTATTCACAATCAGTGCTTTATATGTTTTCGTTAACCGCGATCACTGGCTGAATTACGCGGTTGCCGGACTCCTGATGGGTACCGGCTTCATCATAAAATATGTCGTTCTCTTTGATCTTATTGCCTTTCTGCTGTTTTTCACCTGGCGATTTTTCAGGAATCAACCCCGGAAACCTCCTGGCTCGCTGCTCCTGAAGCTGTCCACGGCTGTAACAGGGTTTATGTTACCTTTCCTGTGTGTGAACCTATACTATTATGTTACGGGATATTTTCAGGAGTTTGCAGAGATCACCTATGGCGCTGTCGCGAGGTACCCCAGGGAGTTCGTTCCAGGCCAGATGGCCTTGTTCGTGCTCGGATTCATGGGCTATTTTCTTCCGGTTTTCTTTTTCTATTTTTATTCGCTCTTCAACCGGTCCCTGCATCAACACATCGGGAAAGACCTGTACCTTTTATCGCTGCTCTGGGTGGTTCTGGTCAGCATTGGAATCCTTGTACCGGGCAATACATTCAATCATTACTGGATCCAGGTCATGTTACCGGTCAGTCTTCTGGCCGGGACTTTCTTTCATCCCGACCATCAGTTACCCCGGTTACTTGAACGGCTGACAAGGGGCACAACCGGGTGGATCATTTTTACAGTTTTCTGCCTGGTGATCATCTCGTTCTCAATCCGCGACCATGCGGGTAAAAAAGATACGCCCCGGCAGATAGCTGCTTATCTCCATCTCAGGCTTCAGCCTGAGGATGTGCTTTACGTAGCCAATCATTTTCACGTACTCTATTACCTGCTGGAGAAGGATTGCCCGACACCTTACGTTCACCCGTCGCTTCTGACCTCTCCGAACCACAGGCAGGCCCTGAACCTGGATCTTAACAAGGAATTTCAGCGGATCAGCGATCAGAAACCGGTGTACGTTCTCATTCAAAGAAAAGGGCGGAATAGCATTGACTGGTTGTATCCTTTTCTAAATGAACACTACACGCTTGAGCAGAAATTCAGTGAAAAGATGGAACTATACAGGAGAAAGATGTGAATGCCGGTCCTTCGTTTCCCTGGATCAGGTTTGCCGGATCATGTTTCTGTCAAACAGGACCTCGTGCTGAAATTCATCAGGAATGTCCTGCGCCACCAGCCTCATTACCCGGGCCATTTCTGTCAAGATCCCCTGAATGTTTTTCCAGGACGCCTGCTCAAGAAATGCAATGGTCAGCTGCTGCCGGAGACGGAATAATTGCCGGCGCTGATCATCATCGAACAACACCCGGTTCTGGTGGGTTCGTTCTTCTGTGTAATGATAGGGAACACGGGTTACCTGTTTAAACAGCTCATATCCGTAATCAGTCGTCTCATCCGAGTTCATGGTGTAATGTGACCACCGGTCAACATAGCCCTTTATGTGCCATTGATCCCGGAACTCCCTTCGGGCCAGGTCGGAAAAGGGGGAGATGATCAGCGGGAACAGCAGGTAACTGGAGGAAGCCAGGCCAATGTCAAGATCATTCAGAAACTGAGCGGTTTGGTTGATCGTTTCACTGGTCTCTCCGGGATATCCCACAATGAAAGTCATCAGTGCCGTAATTCCGTTCCGGTCAAGGATTTCGATGCCACGCCTGGCAGTTTCCAGGTTCTGCGATTTATTCATTCTCCGGAGCTGTCCTTTATCCCCGGATTCGATCCCCAGAAGCGAGATCAACAGCCCCGACCGTCTGATGGTTTCTATGTTCTCTTCGTTGACCGATGAAGCCCGCATAAACCCGATCCATTGTTTTATTCCCGACTCGATGAACGCTTCCGTGACCTCGTGTACTCTCCGGGCATTGATGAAGACATTGTCGTCGGTCGGGTGAAGGATGAACGGTTTGCCGCCGGCCCGTTGCCGGATCATGCTCAGCTCGGCCATCAGGCTTTCTTTTGAGCGTATGAAGATCTGTGGATAGAGCTGGTAGAAATCGCAGTAACGGCACCGGAACGGGCATCCGACCGAGGTTCTCACAGGGACCTGTTCAGGCAGGTCGTCGAGCAGATCCCAGCGGGTGAAATCCCGGTCATAGTTGACCAGTTCATCATACCGGTTGGTGAAATGGCAGGTTCCGTCGGGTTGAGGAAGGGCAAGGTTGGGGATATGGGTCAGATCCGACTTTTTCCCCTGTGAAAGTACAGTGAGGATCTCAAGCAAAGGCTTCCTTCCGTGGGGCGACACCACAAAAACGTCTGCCGGAATGTCTGTCGCCGGGATGCTGAACAACAGCGGATTGCTGTCTCCCGTGTTGTCGGGCTGATCCTGGTGAAAGGCAAGGAACTGATAGCTTTTCCAGACAAAGATACCTCCGGCGATCAGGGGAATGTCAGGCATATGTCGGCGGATATCCAGCACGATCTGTTTCAGCGAATCCGTGCTCAGGATCATGGTGGTCGAAAGGCAGATGGCAAACGGATCGGCATCAGCCAGCCGTTTCAGTTCGGTGTCGGAGCACTGATAGGTAGTCACGGTCTGGTACCCCTGTTCACGGAGCAGTCCGGTCAGGTAAAAGCCGGCTGCCGGCATCATATCCCGTTTGGAGGGTACGGCCGGCAGCCTTTCGTACCTAAATCCGTTCTGCATCAGTTCCTGCAGGGTTGCCAGGGTCAGCTCACGGTTGCTGGTCTTCAGCCTGAGGGCCAGGTCGAGGTGGTACTGGGTTACATCCACCATGGGTGCGATGACCGCAACCGTTTTTGCCATGCGGTTGACTAATAGTTGAAGATTTCTTCCAGTGTAAGCTCTTTCACCGGGCCGATCTTTTCCAGCAGGTCAAGCCTGACATCACCTTTCTTGCCCAGGACCAGGTAGGTGTAATTCTTCCCTTTGATATGCTGATCAAAAAAGGCATTAAGGTCATCGAGTGTCATCTTTTGAACGTTATCGTAGATGTCTTTTCTGATGTCATAGGAAATGCCCCTGTCGAGGTTCGACAGGTATGTCCAGAACACCTGGGCTTTGATGATACGTTCGGAATTCAACTGCTTGATGATCGACCCTTTTGCCATGTCAAACTGAATCTCCGCCCGGGGCATTTCATTCATTAATCCCAGCATGGTGTTGGTGGCCTCCATTAGTTTATCTGCCTGTGTGCCCACAAAAGCATAATTAAAATTACCGCGGTCGGGCTTGTTAGCCATTGCATAAGCGGCGAATGCTGAATAGGCCAGTCCCCTTGCCTCCCTGATCTCCTGGAAAACGATCGAAGAAAGGCCAGAGCCAAAATACTCTCCAAACAATCGTGCTGCCGGATAAAGGGATTTATCGAAAGGCTGATCTTTCGAAACCAGCAGCAGGTTGACCTGGGTCATGTCGTAGTTGACAAAATAGACCTGGTTCTGTTTGGTTTCCAGTTCGGGGTACTGAACCGGTTGTGGATATTCTTTCAGGGTTTTGGCCACTTTATGATGGATATTCACCGTTTCTTTGACTTTGCCAGGTTCTTCCTGCCCATAATAGAAAATTTTATGTTTATATTCATAGATCTCCTTGATCAGATTGGTCAGTACGGCAGGATTGATGGCCTTCAACGTTTCCTCGTCCAGGATATCTGTAAAGGGGGAAACCGGGCCATATTTACCATAATTGAACAGGGCGCCCCAGAGTATGGTGTTGCTGTTCAGCTTATTGTCGGCCCTGTCTTTCAGAATACCCTTCACATATTCCTGGTAGGCTGCTGGATCGGGTTGGACACTTGAAAGGACGTGTTCCAGCAACTCCACTCCTTTGTCGAATGATTTTTGAAGTCCGGTAATGGAGATATAGGACCTTTCATCCCCTGCGCTGACGCCCATTTGCAGGCCATAACGGAAGAATTCCTTCTGCAGGTCGGCAGGCGAATATTGATCGGTACCCAGGTAGGGCAGATAATTGACGGCAATCGGGAGGTTGAGGTCATGGTTCTTTCCCATATCAATGATATAATTCAAACTGAACAATTCATTGGTGGGATTTTTCATATAATAAAATTCCACTCCTTCGCTTAGCGTTTCCCTGGCAATTTCTTTTTCAAAGTCAAGGAATACAGGTTTGATTTCCGTTGCAGGGATTTTAATGAATTCTTTTGCAAATTCAGATTGCAGGTCACGGTTGACCGGCACAGGTGTGATGGGAGGTTTTTCCACTTTTTCCACTGCATCCTTTTCGCCCAGCCGTTTATAAACAACCACGTAGTTGTCCTTATAATGATCATTGACGAATTTGACAAGCTCTTCTTTCGTGATTTTTTCCATTTCATCGATAAACGACAGCTGTGTTTCACGGTCAGTCCCATTGATAAAGCCCGAAACAAGCGTAAAGGCACGGGAGGCGTTGCTTTCTTCCCGCCGGATTTCATTGAGGCGGAAGTCGTTGATCACGGCTTCCAGCATCCAGTCGTCGAACTCCCCTTTCTTTACTTTTTCTATTTCTCCCAGCAGGAGGTCTTTCACCTCTTCAAGTGTCTGTCCTTCGCGGGGTGTCCCGTAAAACTGATGGATTCCGTAATCCATCAGAAATTGTCCATAGGAGCCTGCCCTGAGCACCTTTTGTTGCTGGTTCAGGTCAAGGTCGATCAATCCCGCCTGGCTGTTGCTAAGCATCTGATCGAGCAGGGTCACATATTTCCTGTCGGCCGAGTTAAATCCTCCGAAGCGAAAGGCAAGGTTGACCGATTCGGCATCCGGGCC
Organism: Bacteroidales bacterium; assembly: GCA_035342335.1. Lineage (NCBI taxonomy): Bacteria > Pseudomonadati > Bacteroidota > Bacteroidia > Bacteroidales > Bacteroidales bacterium. The sequence continues at coordinate 53,235 of DAOQWY010000012.1, read as the reverse complement.
GTGGATCTCTTTCACGACAGGCCTCGTGATGGGTTCTTCAACAGGTTGGATGATGACCGGTAATTTGGAGGGTTTTTTACCCCCGAAGTACTGGTTAATAAGTTGAATGGTCCTATCCGGATCCAGATCACCTGAAAGAACAATGGCCATATTATTCGGTACGTAGAACGTATGGTAGAAATCATAGATGTTCACCATGGATGGATTTTTAATGTGTTCGGGTAGGCCGATCACATCCCTGCCGTAAGGATGAGTGGGGAACAAACCCTCCATCATGGCATTGGATGCCCGGCTGTCATCCATGTCGTTGTACATATTGTATTCTTCATAGACCGTTTCCAGCTCGGTGTGGAACAAACGCAGGACCACATCACTGAACCGCTCGCTTTCCAGCCGGATCCATTTTTCCAGATCATTGGAAGGGATGTCGTTGATGTAAACGGTCATGTCGTACGAAGTGCCCGCGTTGGTGTTCTTTGCCCCCAGGCTGGATACGAGCTTATCGTATTCGTTGGTGGCCACATAGTGCGCCGAGAGCTGCGACAGGCTGTCGATTTTGTGATAGATCGCCAGCTTCTGTACAGGATCGTTGGTGGCACGATGCTCCTCAAAAAGGTCGGAGATCTGTTGTAACAGCATTGATTCCTGCTCCCAGTCGGTGGTTCCTATTTGCTGTGTACCCTTGAACATCATATGTTCAAAATAATGAGCCAGCCCGGTGGTTTCCACCGGATCGGATGTTGAGCCGGCCCGGATGGGGATCAGTGTTTGAATCCTGGGCTGATCTTTATTGACCGAAAGGTAGACCTTCAGGCCGTTGTCCAGAGTATAGACTCGTGCATTCAGCGGATCGTTGGTCACGATCTGATACGAATAACCGTTGCTGTCCGTTCTGGTTTCGGTCGTGTACTTATCGCTGGTGAAGGAGTAGAGTCCCATCAGGACCAGCAAAATCGAAATAAGGCTGAGTTTTTTCATATGGATTAAATTTGATAGTGTTGATGCCGGATGCTTTTCCGTTAGCTGCAAGCCGAGCGCAGCGAGATCCCGACGGCAGGTCGTGACTCCAAGCTGCTCACAGGGGTGCAAAGGTAGGGAAATTACTGTTATAAAATCACCTTTTCTGGCCAGGGATTGAATTTTGCCGTGCCCCAGAGTTTGTTGATGTAATCAATGGAGAAGAAATCCTCAAAGGCATGGATCCAGTAAGTGCCTTTATCAGTCAAACGGATCTGATCACAGCCGTTGGATAAATACCCGATGCCTGACAATATGTTCATAAACCTTCCGTATCTCGTGTCAAATGGGGTATTAAATCGTTTCTCAAATGCGCTTTTTTTGAATTGTGTTTCGTATATCCGCCAGTAAAGCCAGCCCGACATCTGCATTTCTTCGGAAAGGTCAATGGATAATGCAATGGGCGATTGTCCGCTGTTGATGGCGTTCACATAATCTTTCACACTGAACGTGTTCACATAAAAAATATCCTTCAGGTATGAACTTCCGCTGGCTCCCAGGCCCAGGTATAAAGGGACGGTGACCGAACAGTATTTTGCAATCCCTTGTTTAGTGAATGCCCATACCGACGACCGCTCAAAACCTGAATCATAAAGTACTTCTTCCAGTATCCTTAACAATCTTCTGCGCCGAAACATGGTGGCAATAGCATTTCTATGGTGATTCCCTCCATTTCCCCAGCGGGTGTAAGGGAACCTGAACAGGGGATAGGTCGCTACCTGTTGTACACCCAGGGTTACCATATCATGGGCCGCCTGTTCGACTTCTTCCGGCGTCTGTCCGGGAAGATCGAACATGTAATCCATGTTGACACACTCAAAGCTTCTTCCGACAGCCCTCTCAACGCTTTTTTTCACTCTGGCAACCGTATAGGGCCGTTCAATAGATCTCAGGTGATGGTCCTGCAACGCTTCGACGCCCATGCTCAGATACTTTACACCCAAGGCTTCAATGGCATCCAGATTCTCAGGTGTCAGGTGGTTGGGATGGCTCTCCATGTGAACGGTGCATTTCATATTGAAATGTTTGTAAATATGGCCAATGATCTCCTCCAATCCTTTACCTAACATGGTGGTCGGGGTGCCACCACCGATGTAGAAACTGGTTACGGGCTTACCGGACGAAATGGGTGCGTAGGAGTCGATTTCCCTGATGACTGCCTTCTTATATCGCCGGCATGCCTCTTCTGAAAAAAGCTCTTTATTATAGGGACAGTAGGGACAGATCTGGTTGCAGAAGGGAATATGAAGATAGATCCCCAGTTCAGGAATGTCCCTGAATTGTTCTGCTATTTGTTCATAGGATGGGATGTTGTTTTTAAACACAATTTCCTTTTTCCCGGTAAAGTGTCTGCTTATTTTATTTCTTATAAGCTCGGAAATCATAGGGATTAAAAGTATTTCAATGCATTGATGATGGCCCCGGGCTTCATTTTCAGGGTCTGGTCAATTTCCGCATAACTCAGATAACCGCAGTCTTCACAAACCGCCCCCTGATTATTTTCCCTGCAACAGGAATAATAGTGACCATCCTCGAACACACGGCAGATATTCAGATTTTTCTTCCAGTCGTTTCGTATGGCTGATTGAAGTCCGGCAGAAGAATTCAAGATTTTATACCGGCCTTTCAGTTCCAGCAGTTTCTTCAGGATGGTTTTCTTTGCAACGCTATCCAGAAAAAGTTCATCATAACCGTAGTATGGTGTATGAAAGTAAAAAAACGTTCCTTTGATTTGCGGTATCCGGCTGACATAGTCGCAAAATCCGGGGACATCCTCCTTATTCAAGGAGTTGATCGTATAATTGATATAGATCGATGGATGACGGGATCGCTGAATATGGTCCATGATCTTATCAAAGGTTATCCCCCTCAATGCATCATGGGTTTCCGGCAATCCGTCGACGCTGACAAAGATGGTATCGGCACCTGATTCGATGGGAAATGTGCCGTTCGTATAAATAATAACTGCATAGTATCCTTTTTCCTTAGCATAACTGACAATATCTTCCAAAGTGAAAGTGTGATCCCGCCACATAAAAGGCTCCCCGCCTTCCAGGTACAGGCAGCGGCCTCCTTCAGCATAAAAGGCATCCATCACGTTCACGGTTTCATCAAATCGCATGGGGTTGGTTTGACGGTCAACCACGGTGCAGTGGCGGCATCGAAGGTTACACCTGTTATGCAGGACCAGTCCGCATATCAACGGGCCGGTCTTTCCGATGAGCCAATAATTGACCAGATATTTTATTCCAAAGAAATACTGTTTCATTCAAGGATCATTTTGCTGACAGATATGCTGAAAACCTTGCCGCAATTTTCCGCGGTATGAACCGCACCATAAAAACCTGTATTTTGTTTGCCATCCCGGGAACGACCAGGCGTTTCCCATTCATCAATGCGTTAAATCCTGTTTCAGCGACTTTTACAGGATCCATTACCGGGAAAAAGAAAGCTCCTCTTCTGTTGTTGAGATCCTGAAAGGTGGTTCGGATTCCGCCCGGGCACAGGGCAGTGACCGTAACACCCGAACAGGCTACTTCTTCGGCGAGAGCCTCTGAAAAGCTCAGAACAAAGCTCTTCACTGCACAATAAACCGCATTGTACGGGCCGGGAACAAAAGATCCGGTCGATCCTATATTCAGGATCCCTCCCCTTCCTCTTACCAGCATGCCGGGAAGTAACAATTTTGTCAGCCGGGTGTGATTTAAACATTGCATCAGGATCATTTTCTGCTCGTCTTCCCATCTTGTCTCAGAAAAAGCTCCTTTTACATAAAATCCCGCGTTGTTGACCAGGTAATCGACGGTAAGAGACTTATCCTGTATCCATTTAGAAATTTCATTGGCTGCATCCGGACGACTTACGTCAATAGCCATCACCCGGGCATGAATTGTGTACTCCTTTTCCAGTTCTCGTGCAAACTGAACCAGCTTGTTTTCCTGCCTTGCAACAAGAATGACATCATACCCGTTTTTAGCGAATCGTTTGGCCAGTTCGTAACCTATTCCACTGGAGGCTCCGGTTATCAGGGCATAATTCATTCCTGGTTTTGAGTTGATAAGCTAGTCGAATATTTTTTCTTTTACGGCATAGGTCAACGTTCCGTTTTCATCGAATTTAAGTGTCGCGTTTTTCTCGCAAAAGATACCATCGATGGTTTGATCGATAGCGGAAGTGCATTTTTTCAAGGAGCCATCCTCATAAAAATGGACGCCTCCCCTTACCTGGGATCGTTTGCATACTGTACCCTGGATCTCTGTGTCATCCAGCGGTTGGAAATATTTCAATTGTCCGCTGGGATAGAGAAAAACACCTCCTCCTCCTGACCAGAGCCAGTGGGTGTAATCACTGCCTGAACATGTCAATCCCTGAATGATTGGATTCGTTAGGGAAAAGCAACAAATGGTCCCATTATGGTCAAACCTGACAAAGGTTTTCCCGGGCAGGATATTCCTTGCAATGGTATCCTCTTCGGCTAAAATGCACCCCAGTAAACTCCAGTCTGTCTTAAAGAAAATCCCTTCACTGCCGTTACACGAAATTCCATTGATCAACAGATCAGATGAGGAAACACATCGGTTAATAAACTGTATCCTTGCCCCCCTGATCGCACAATAATATTTCAGGGATCTGATATCTTTCTGAAGATCAAGGTCGAGGCCAATCTCCAGATGGGTATCTTTTGGGAATGTATTCCCTGCAAAGATATGATCCACGGCCAGGATGCATTTACTTAGGTTCCACCCAGTGGTAAAGGTTACCTCTCCATAACAGGGGATATCATCAATGATCCTATTTTCTTTCAGGATACCTTTTATCTGAAGGGTATCCTGTTCTTGCTCTTTAATGAGGAATGTAATTTCAGAAAATTCAATTTGATGGAATGTAACATTCGTGTAAGAATATTCTTTCCTTTGCCCCCAGCATGAAGTTGATATAATGATCATTAAAAGGGGGAGTGTGGCATTCTTCATGTTTATGGTTTTGGGTTCCTGACCTTAATCCGTATGCGTCTTTCTGGCTCTTGCTCTAAGATAAATGAACACGAATATTCCATATAGAAGACTGGCTATCCCACATACAGGAATACCCCAGATGAGTGCCATGAGTGGGACATAAAGAAGTACGGTATGCCATTCCAGCCCTGTGATGGCACCGGTTATTTTTCCCATGATAAATCCGACTTCCCACCCTAAAATAAAGGCAATCATGCTTCCGATTAAAGAAACCAAAACGGCTCTCACCGCAGTTGAAAGAACACCTGCGTTTTTTTCAAAAATTCGTTTGGCCAGTTTCCTAAACACTAGTTCTCCAATGTAAGCAGCAATCACTGTGGAAAGGACGCCCGTTAATACTATTTTCCACAAGGGCCCTTCCATGCTACCACCTGGACCCCAGCCTAATAGATACCCCCCTAATGTAAATACCAGGCCATAAGTACATCCGACAATCGCACACAGCCACATTCCGGTGAGCGTAATGATTTTCTGTTGGTTTTCCATCATTCTATATATTCTTAAGTGATAAGTTCTTCTCATCTCATCACAAAAGGTACAATAATCGCAATGATCCCCGTGCATACCACCACCATCAAAAAAAGGTTATATCGCACGCTGTAATTGCTGAGCAGCGAAGCATCATAGTACTTGTCCACCTGCTGGTCCCTGTACATGGCAAGTAATCCGTGCAGGAGTTTCGTACGTGTCTGTTTGCCTTTCAGTAGGCCGAAAATGGCCACGATGTTGATCAGGATGACCAATCCGACAAAAATGAACATTACCACAAGGGTCGTATCATCTGTTCGTGATTTTTCAGCGGAGCTGGCATTAATGGCCAGGGTGATCAGGTTAAGGGCTATCGAAGCCAGGATGAAAATAATATCCGTTTTTGCATTCTGCTGCAGCTCGGAAGTGATGTGTTTGTGAACATGTTCGATCATGGCGCTTCAGATTTTGGTTAGGTTAAAGTATTTGGTTTAAAGATAGTGATTTATAGGGCTTTTGTCAATTTGTTTTGAAGGTTGCATCAAAGTTTTTTTGTTTAACCACAAAGTCACACAAAGGACATCACAAAGGAACACTAAGTAGTTTATTATCATGCATATATTTTTATGTGCCTTTGTGAAATCCTTCGTGCTCCTTTGTGGTTAAATTCATATGATACACCCCGTACCTCATTAAAATGGCATAAAGAACGAAAAATAATGGTGACTGATCTGATCGGGAGGATCAAACAACAGGAGCGTCGGAATCCCCGTAGCCCTGGAAAAGTAAGGATCCGTTGCCTTGGCCTCGTTCATCCGTTTCTCAGCCTGTGCCTGGTTTTCCTGGAACATTTCGATCTTTCCGAGCCAGCCAATCGCATAGGCCTTTAAAGGGGCGATAGGTTCCGGCTTTGTAATTAAATATTTTTCAAAGTATGCTTTAGCAATGGGCAACTCACTCCCCGCGAGCTTCTGGTCCTGCATGACCTTGAACATGTGGTACCTTGCCAGGTCAAGCAGGAGGATGTTCTTGCCCGGATCCAACTTCATCGCTTCATTGAAATACTGTTCGGCTTTTTCAGGATTTTCCTTATAAAGACAGGCTTTTCCAGCTTCCATCAGGAAGTCAGGTTTTCTTCCGTTCAGTACCAGCAGGTCCTCCCAGTATTTTACCGGATCGCTGTCTTCCGGAGCCAGGGCCGCTTTTGCCTTTGCCCCGAAATAACCATCCAATCCTGCAAGTTTCTCAGCATACCGGATGGCTTTTACGCTGTCGCCTCCCATATCCCTTGGCAGAAGCCCGTAAATTTCCACCAGATAGAGCATGGCCTCGTGGTAATCAGGTTTCAGCGTGAGGACCTTTTCAAACTGTGTACATGTTTCATCAATGCGATCCTTGATCTCTGCCTGCTGCCCCTGCTGCATGGCCATGAATGCATTCAGGAAGCTAACGATGGCCCTGTAGTAGACATAGGTGACATTACCAGGATCCAGGGTCACGGCGTGTCCGATGCTGGCGCGTATTTCATCCACGTTCATCTTTCCCCCTCCCGTGAACATGTAATACTTTAACCTGGCCATTTCGTAATGCGCCATCGCCTGAGTGGAGTCATCACTCAGAATGGAATCAAGGAGTGCTTTCGCCATATCCGCTTTGCCGTCAAGGCGCAGATGATAGGCTAGCTGTACTTTCTTATCCGGATCAATCCCCGCAAAAATGCAGGAAACAAAGATCAGGGACATCGGGATCAATAAACAAACCAGTTTTTTCATGGTAATAAGGTATTAAAATGTTGCATCCAGTGAAAATGAATCGTAATTTAGGTGTCAAATCTCGTGAGATAGCGGTTTTTATGTTTGCATGACCCTTGTAAACTTTTTGTAAAAACTTTGCAAGAGATTTACATTCATCAGATCCTCTAATTGAGCACTTTTGTGAGAAACAACGATCTACAGACGTTCAGCATGTTAAAACAAAAGGTGGCAGAGCGCATGCGTCAGTCCTATCCGGGAATCAATCCATCCATTACAGAATGGAAAGGACAGGAGATCGTTGATTTCCAGGAAGAGTTGTTACAGAATGTCAGTGCCCATATCAGTGAAAAATGGTTCTACAATCATATTAAAAAGGAAAATCCATCGCTGCCGCGGATCGATATGCTTAATTTATTAAGCAGGTATGCGGGGTACGCCAACTGGGATGATTTCAGATTCAAACACGGCTCACAGAGCACAACCATTCTGCCTTCCCGGAATCCAAACCGGTATTTTTTCTATATCCCGGCACTGGTGATCCTGGCCACGGGAATGCTGTTCCTTGTTTTTAAATTCACCAGCACAAGAGAGTATCATTTTCGTTTTTATGATGGCGATACGGCTGAACCTGTCACCAATTCGCTCATCGAGGTCAGCCTGCTGCAGGAAGGTGAATCACCGGTCAGTCATTTGTGCCAGCCCGATGGCAGCTTCAAATTGAAGACGGATAAGCTTCAGATAAGGTTTGTGGTGGCATCGCCTTACTATCAAAGGGATACGATAACCCGTATCCTGGACAAGTTCAACCGTGAGGAAGCGGTTCGGCTTCGCCCCGATAACTATGCCCTGATGATCCACTATTTTTCAAGCATGAATGTGAAGGACTGGCAAAAAAGACGGGACCAGCTGAACCTTATCATTGCCGACAGCGCCCTCATTTTCCAGGTCTTTGGCAAGGAAGCCATCGGGGTGGAATTATACAGCAAATGGGAATTCATCAACAAGCTGACATTGCCTTCGAGCGGATTGAAGAACATCGAAATCCTGGACACCCGTTACCAGGGTGAAAAGATCTCGATGATCCGTTTCAGGCAAAAGGAAACCGTCAAATGAAAAAGTACATCATCATCTTCGCTGCTGCACTGTCGTACCTGCTGCTCAGCTCAAGATCCTGCGAGGGGCCGGAGCTGGAGGGTGTCCTGACGGATGAGGAAGTTCTCGCAGCCACAAAGGCGTCCTTCAAGCATCAGTTTGCCTCGGAAGATCTGTCCCGGGAAGTGTTAAGCGCCTTGGAAACCAAGGCACAGCAAAAGCTGGCCGACTTCTGCGATTATCTCAACCTGTACACGGATGCATCTCTGGACAGTACGTTCAGAACCCAGGCCCTCCTGATGATCAGGGAACTGTTTGTCTCCGACACTGTGCAGATCAATACGTTACTTACCAGTGAGGCAGGTGGCGGGAATCTGCCCCTGAATGATTTCATGGATCTCCTGGCCAATCCTGCATATCCTTTCCCGATTCTTTTCATCGATTCCGTTCAGACCGTCAGTTCCCTGAACAGGGCCGATGAGATTTCCTACAGGGGCCTCATCGCCTTTCGGCGACAGTTAGAATTCCGAGCATCTTCCGATACTACCCTCCGTGGTAACGAAAGCATGGTAGCCGAAATGGTCGCAGTCAAAGCCATCAAAGCCATAGGCAGCGACACGCTGCAAGTCTGGGAGGTCTTCCTGGGAGAAATCAGGCAATACCTCACCCCCTAGCCCCCTCTCCTAAAGGCGAGGGGGAAAAAAGGAAGAAGAGTTCACCGACAAATCCTACACTTCATCCTCTTTTTCCCACAACTCGGCGAATTTAATTTTCATATTCCTTGCCGGGAGTGAAATTTTGCATGCAAATACGGTGATAAATGAAAACGACCCTCTTTCTGATCCTGTTTGCCGGTATGCTGACCTCGGTGAGTTCCCAGACCACAATCATGGGACGTATTACAGATAAATCAGGCGAAACCATTGTCGGTGCCAACGTCTATCTGGAGAACTCGTACGACGGAACCTCTACGGATGTGGAAGGGAATTTTAGCTTTACAACGGGATTGTCGGGGCAGCAGAAGCTGGTCGTTAGCTTCATTGGGTATGTTCAGTTCGAACAATTTCTGGATTTTACCGGTGAAACGGTCACGCTTTCAATTATTCTTCAGCCCGACAACCGGGAACTGGGAGGGGTGGAAATCACAGCTGGTATTTTTGAAGCGAGCGACGAGAAAAAAGCGGTCATCCTGCGGCCGCTGGATATTGTCACGACCGCAGGTGGGCTGGCTGACATTTCGGCTGTCATGAATACCCTGCCCGGCACGCAGACGGTAGGCGAGGAAGGGAAACTGTTTGTCAGGGGAGGAGACAGCTATGAGACGCAAACGTTCATCGACGGCATGCAGGTGGTCAATGCCTATTCTTCCTCCATGCCGGATGTGCCCTCACGCGGACGCTTCTCGCCCTATATGTTCAACGGCACTATGTTCAGCACCGGCGGTTTTTCAGCTAAATATGGCCAGGCACTTTCTTCGGCCCTGATCCTCAAGTCGAACGACCTTCCCGAACAAACCGTCACCGGATTGTCGCTGATGACCATCGGACCGGGCGTCGAACATACACAGAAATGGGATCGCTCTTCGGTTTCGGCTTCCCTGGAGTATATGAACCTTGCGCCTTATTTCAAACTGATCCCGCAGGAATTTGACTGGGAAAAAGCACCGGAAGGGATGGGAAGCATGATGACGTTCCGGCATCAGACCAATGCCGATGGCATGCTGAAAGGATTTGCCACCTTTAACCATTCGAACGAAAGGATGAATTATCCAAGCCTGAGTGACATTGACCAGGTGATGGCACTCGGACTGAAAAATAACAACCTGTATACGCAGGTGAACTATCAGGATGGGATCGGGAGTAAAATCATTTCCCAGACCGGTGCATCCTTTATGCAAAATACAGATGACACAGATATCGATCAGGACAATCTGAACGAGAAAGAGCAGTCCATCCAGGTGCGGCAGGTCATCAAATACATCTACAGCGAAAAGATCATCGTCGAGGGTGGTGCTGAATGGCAGCGGAAGGAATTCCGTCAGAAGTATTTTTCGGCGGAGGAATCCACTTTGTATCAAACTGAATTTACGGATAATTTATTCAGTGGTTTTGCCGAAGCCGAGGTGAACTGCTCCCACCGCTTTGCTTTGCGGGCAGGCGGCAGGGTCGAGTATTCAGGACTTCTCAGAATGTTCAATATGGCACCCAGGGTGTCGGTGGCCTATAGAACGGGTAAAAGCAGCCAGGTCTCGCTGGCTTACGGGATCTTTTATCAGAGCCCTGACCGTGATTACCTGCTGTTTGATCATGACCTGGATTTTGAACGAGCGGCCCACTACATCCTTAACTATCAGATCATGAAAAACCGTCGGATCTTCCGGGTGGAAGTATACCGCAAAAAGTATGATAATCTTATCAAATACAATGTTTTGAATTCACCGGATCCGAGTAATTACAACAATAACGGCAGTGGATATGCCCAGGGGATCGACATTTTCTGGCGTGACCAGCGGACCTTTTCCAATATCGATTACTGGATCTCTTATTCTTTCCTCGATACGGAAAGGGATTATAAAGACTACCCTGTGTCAGCGGTGCCTACATTCGCCTCCAGACACAATGCCTCGGTGGTGGTGAAATACTGGGTGGGGAAATTGTCCACTCAGTTCGGAGGAACCTACTCTTTTTCAAGCGGGCGGACCTATTACAATCCCAATTCCGATGCATTTCTGAACGATCAAACCAAACCCTATCACGACCTGAGCCTCAATGCCAGTTATCTGACCGAGATCTTCAAGAAATTCACCATTGTTCATCTCTCAGTCAGCAATGTGCTGGGTTTCAATAATGTGTTTGGTTATCACTACCAGACCACCCCCAATCCGGATGGCTCGTATCCCTCGTTTCCCATAAAGCAATGGGCAAAACGGTTCTGGTTCCTGGGAGTGTTCGTATCGATATAGCAATTGCCCGATTGCTCGACGTAACGATGTAACGATATAATAATGAACAATTTAACAATTTAACAATTTAACAATGAAAACACTGATCATCACCATTTCACTTATCGTCTTCAGCCTGGCTGGGTTTTCTCAGAAAGATCAGTATGCAACCAGTATGAAAGCGAACATTGACCGGATGTACCAGTCACAAACCATCGAAGATTACCAGTCATCGGCCAATACGTTTGAGCGGATCGCCCTGGCGGAAAAGAAGGAGTGGCTGCCCTCGTATTACACAACTTACTGCTATATCATGATGGCTTTTATGGAGCAAAAGCCCGACCAGATCGACCCCTACCTGGATATTGCCCAGAAGCACCTCGACAAAGCCCTCGCCATTGACGGAACAGAGGCGGAGTTGTTTGTCCTGCAGGGGATGCTGCACCAGGCCCGGATCAGTGTGGATTTTATGGGCAGGGGGATGACCTATTCCCAGATGGCCCAGGGCGAACTGGAGAAGGCTGCTACTATGGATCCGAAGAATCCCAGGGCATTCTACCTGATGGGAATGAACGTTTACAGCACCCCTCCGATGTACGGCGGAGGCCCGCAGGCGGCCCTTCCCCTGTTCAAAAAAGCACAGGAGAATTTTGAACTGAACTCAACGGTCAATGATGGCCTGATGCCAACCTGGGGAACAGAACACAACGGGCAGATGCTCGCTGAATGTGAGCGAAAAAATTGATACATTTACAGTCCGGATTGACCCATGAAAGGCGTAAAGAAAAACCTGCTCAGGCATCTCAGGGATATCGTCGTTGTCACCCTCGTCGGCACATTGGTATCACTGCTGTTTATCCTGAATGCACTGACCTGGCACAATGTGCTGGTCAATTTGGGCTACTGTGCTGTTCTGGGTACCGCTATCTGGAAAGGGAACGAGGTTCTTACCTATTGGACTGAGAAAAAGTACCCGTGGGAGAAAAATCCAGGCAAGGCATTGATAATCAATATTATATTGACAATACTGGTATCCATCATTCTTATTTTCCTGGTCAATTTCATCTGGTTCAGCATTGTCTATAAACTTAATTTCTGGCAATTTTTTCTGCAACGGGGAGGCTACTGGCTGGTGGTCATTCAGTTGCTGGTCACGTTCATCATAACTTTGATTCTTTATGTAGGAGACTTTTTTAAATCCTGGCGGGAATCCGTAAAAAGGGAGGAACAATTCAAGCGCGAGAGCCTTGCTTTTCAGTACGAATCGCTGAAGAACCAGGTCAATCCGCATTTTCTTTTCAACAGTCTGAACGTACTGAGCTCTCTGGTCACGAAGGACCCGGAAGGGTCGGTACAGTTCATCAGACAGTTGTCGGAAGTATACCGGTATGTTCTCGAGCAAAAAGACAGGGAGGTTGTGGAGCTGGGAACGGAGATGAGGTTTGTGGAATCCTATGTTTATCTGCAGAAGATCCGATATGCCGATAACCTGCGCATCGAGCTGGCGCCTGATCTTTCGGATCATTATTCAAGGCAGGTGATCCCGATATCGGTGCAGATGCTGGTCGAAAATGCCATCAAGCACAACGTCGTTTCAGGGGATGAGCCGCTGACGGTCAGGATCGGAGTGGAGGGAGATCATCTGGTGATCCGGAACAACCTGCAGGTCAGGACGACCGTCCCGGAATCGGGGAACATCGGCCTGAAAAATATCAAGTCACGGTATGAATACCTGACCGAGAGGGATTTTTTCATTGTGAATGACGGGAAGGAGTTTGTGGTCAGGATTCCATTGATAGATATCCTATGAATGCCATTATCATTGAAGACGAGAAGCTTGCTGCCGAGTATCTGCGGGGACTGATCCAGCGCTATGATCCTCAGATCCGCGTGCTTTTTGAGTCGGATTCGGTCAAAAAGACGGTCCGCTGGTTTGAGGAGGGCGGACAGGCCGACCTGGCCTTTTTCGACATTCAGCTGGCCGACGGGCTGAGCTTTGAGATCTTCGACAAAGCCCTGGTTACCTGCCCTGTGATCTTCACAACGGCCTATAACGAGTACGCCCTGCGCGCTTTCAAGGTCAACAGCATTGATTATTTACTGAAACCGATTGACCTGGGTGATCTTAAAAGGGCCATCGATAAGTTCAGGACCGGCTGGCTGAAAGAGCCGGCAGATCATACCACCCGCCGCCTGGATGCCCTTGACCGTATCCTGCATCAGTTTCAAAAAACATACAAGTCACGTTTCGTGGTAAAGGTGGGTGATCACATCCGGCCTGTGGTGGTGGAGGAGATCCTGTATTTTTACAGCCTTGACAAGGCCACATTCTTTGTCACGGCTGAAAACAGGCATTATCCCGTGGATTATTCGCTGGAGTACCTGGAGGAGATCCTCGACCCTTCGCGTTTCTTTCGCATCAACCGCAAATATGCCATCAGCCTGCCGGCCATTCTGGATATTATCAGCTATTCCAACAGCCGGCTGAAAATTAAACTGAAACATTCGACCGACCAGGATGTCATTGTTAGCCGGGAAAGGGTATCGGAGTTCAGGCATTGGCTGGACCGGTGAAGAATAGCCATTGCTGATTACCGAGAGAGAAGGAGAGGTGGAAGGTGAGGGAGATATTCCAAAGGATATCAGAAATATTTCTAATATCTGATTCCCTTTCAAATATCAATCTCTCTTTCTCCTTCCACCTCTATCTGGGTAATCAGCAATGGCTATTCCTTCCAGCGCCTCCCCTTCCGACCGTGCGATGACCACCGCACCGCAGGTATCGCTCCAAACATTGACTGTCGTCCGAAGCATATCCAGGATCCGGTCCACCGCAAGGATAAGACCCACACCTTCCAGCGGCAGTCCCACCGCTGTGAGAACAACAGTGATCATCACCAGGCCGGCCATTGGGATCCCGGCTGCACCGATGGAGGCGAGCAAAGCCGTTGCCACAACGATCAACTGTTGTGTGAATCCAAGTTCTACCCCATAGGCCTGGGCAATGAAAATAGCAGCCACACATTCATAGAGTGCAGTTCCATCCATATTGACAGTCGCCCCCAGTGGTAAGGTGAAGCTGGTGATCTTATTCGAAACACCGTCATTGTGTTCCACTGCTTCCATTGTTAAAGGCAAAGTGGCGCTGGAGGAAGAGGTCGTAAAAGCCGTGATCAAAGGGGTGAGAACTGCCTTGAAATGTTTCCGGGGATTCACCCTGGCGAAAAAACGTAAAATCAATGGCAGTGTAATTGTGGCATGGATAGTCAGCCCCAAAAATACAACGAGCATATATAATCCCATACTGGCCATCAATCCGGGCAAATCCTCCTGTTCGGACACTACTTTTGCAACAATACCAAAAATTCCAACAGGAGTAAGCCTGATGATGAACATCGTAAGCCTCATCATCACTTCAAAGACGGAATTGAAAAAATCAGTAAGCTGGCGCTTTGCCTTATCCTGTACCTGCGTTATGAAAAATCCGAAAAGAATGGCGAAAAAAATGACCGAAAGCATCTGGTTCTGGCTGAAAGCTTCAAAAATATTGGTCGGGATGATGTTTTTCAGCGTATCCCCAAATGATTGCGTTGCTTCCTGTAATCCTTCAACTTCATTCCGGAATCCCAGTTCGGCATCGTTGCCGGGTTTGATGGCAATGGCCAGAAGTTGTCCGGTCAGGATGGCAAGAACACTGGTGAGCAGGTAATACCCGATTGTTTTTAGTCCAATTCTGCCAAGTCGTTCAGCGGAACCGATGTTGGCCACTCCTGAGATGATCGAACTTAATATCAAAGGGACAATGACCATCTGAAGCAGCCGCAGGAAGATATCTCCCATCCAGGATACATAATTGATCTGATCTGAAAGAAATATTCCATAAACCACACCCAGCAGCAATCCGATCAGGATCTGCCAGTGCAGCTTCAATCTGAGTATTTTCATATTTTCAGGGCTTGAGATGACAAAGTTGCGAAAAATAGTTTTTTAATATAATTTTGCACCTTATGAAATTGGCCGTCAAGAAGCAAACCATCCCCATTGATCCTGTGTTCAGGCAGATTATGGAGCGTGCCCGGAGCCTTACCGAAAAAAAAGGAGTGAAGGGCTTTACCCTGAACGATCTCTGCATTGAAGCAGGGATCAGCCAGAAAACACTCTGCGAACATATTGAAAATGACCAGGATCTTGTCAGAAAGATCCTGGAGTTTGAACGCGAGAGTTTTAAGGTGATCTTCGATGAATATGACTTCGACGGTGTCAATTCCATCGATATCCTGTTGGTCGTCAGTAAGGAAATAAGTCAGAACTTCCAGAATATCAATCCCTCTGTGACATTTGACCTGAAAAAATATTTTCCTGAGATCTACCAGGATCATTTCCAGAAAAGGGTTGATTTTATTTTTGAACAGATCAAACTCAATATCCAGAAAGGGATCAACCAGGGGATGTACCGTGAGGACCTGAGCATTGAGCTGGTTGCCCGCCTGTATATCAGCAGGCTCATCGATATTCATAATCCCGACTTTTTCCCGCCGGAACGCTTTTCCTTTTCCATGCTGTTTGAGGTGATGTTTGAAAGCTTTATCCGCAGTATTGCCAAAGCCGAAGGGCTCCGTTACTTCGAAGAAAAGATCAAGACCTGCGAGTATTTATCGCTCCGCTGAGGCATCAGCAAACGGTTTTCGAATGACCGGCTATCTTGAAGAAACTAAAATAATATTATAGTTTCCCTGGTTTATTGTACCTTTGGTAACAATTGTTTCAAATAGGATCTGTCTGATGGAAGAAAAATTAAAGCAAATCCTGGATGCTGCGACAGCCCTCTTCAGCCGGTACAGCATCCGCAGCGTTACCATGGATGATATCTGCCGCGAACTGGGAATATCCAAAAAAACGATCTATCAGCAAATTTCATCAAAAGAGGACCTGGTGAAGGCCATGCTGGAATACCGGAACAGTGCGGTAAAAGAAATCTTCGTGAATTCCTCCGTTCCCGGTCAGAATGCAATGGATACCCTGGCGGCCTTCAGCAAACAACTGGAGGAATACATGAGGAATCTCAATGCCAATCCTTCCCTCGACTATGACCTGAGAAAATACTTCCCGGATAGTTACAGGAGCCACATAGAACAACGAAATCGGTATATTCATCAGCAGGTGGCGGAAAACATCCGGCTTGGGATCGATCAGGGACTGTTCCGGGCCGACCTGAATGCCGACCTGGTGGCCAGTCTCTACATCAAAGCGATGGAAAGCCTTCACGAACCGGATCCGCTCACCGAAGGGGCTTATTCATACAAGAAGATCTATCGAGTAATGTTTGATCATCATCTGCGCGGTATAGCCACAAAAAAGGGAGTGAAATGCTATGAGAAGAACCTACCCGGCAGGTCGAAAAATTAGGGTATCATCATCTTCCCATTGGATGTTGAACTTCGATCCCTTTATCTTGCTGGAATTGATGTTCCGGGGAACCGAATCCTGCTCCTCCTCTTCCCATCCAATCCTGAAATGAACCTGTTCCCTGTTGATGACGTTATCGGTCTTCACACTATCCCTGGTGCTGATATTAAATTCCTCCTGCAAGGCAGCTCTCAGAACCTGCCGTTCCTTTTGCAGGTCCTTTGCCAGTTTTCCCTTCAGGGCGGGGCGGTCATAGCTGATTTCAGGGTGATCCGTGGTGCCTTTAATGGCAATATACAACCGGGTTCGGCCCAGTCCGTCATCTTCCACCACCCCAAACTCCCTCTGCGTGTCAGGCCTGGCTTTTCGTGAAAGCAGCTCAGACAGAAGCAGGCTGAGATGGTAGTCGATAGCATTGTGGAACGTATGTGTGCCATTCAGTGTCAGATCCAGCGTATTTGATTTGATTTCCATCTGCGGTATCACAATGGTCCCGTCCCGGATCTCAATCAGGTTCTTTAATTCCGAGAACCGTATATGCTTCAGGTCTTCCATTTCAAGAAATCCTGCCAGTTGATACAGGGGTGTATATCCGATCAGTTCACCGGAGTTGACCGTGACCTGCCCCAGGGTATAGATGCTGCTTACATCCGTGGCAAGGTTCCCCGACAGTTTGGAAGCATAGAACAGGTCTGCATCAACATAGCCGCGCAAATGCTGATCGGTGAGGCTGGTCTGGTTGAAATTCCTGAAATCGTGAAACAATTGTTGAAGATTGACATGTTTCAGCCTGGCATTGCACCGGAACAGAAAAGTCTGATCGTTCACCGGGCTCAGGTCCACGTCGGCCGTAATGTTCCCCTGCATGGAAGAAAAGGTCAGGTCATTCAGGGTGACCCGCTGGTCACGCAGGATCAGTTTGGCCTGCATCCCGGATGCTGAAAAGTCATCCAGCAGGAATTGGTCAATGGCAACATCAGCATTTATGATTAAGTTCGATGGCAGTTTAAAATGATATTCCGAATGGGACACTACCGGATCTTTTCTTTTTAGTTCATTTATATCCAATTGATTGCAAGTCACTGACAGGTCCATTTTGAGGATGTCATCCCCTGACAAGATCCTGTTCAGATAGTTCGCAACGATTCCCCGGATCTGAAAATCACTGTTTTCAGTTTTTCCCGACAGTTCCTTTACCATTAGAAGCTGATTGTCGAAATGAAATGCACCCCTGATGTCATGGTATTTCACCGGATTCTGTTCAATGACCAGCCGGTCGGCATCCAGGTTGGCGTCACCCTGGATTTTCCAGTTGAAAAAATCGCGGGCATCGATTTGATCCAGGCTGTTCAACGGTCCTTTCATTTCCACCTTCACCTCAAGTCTTCCTTCGATATCCTCCGGTTTTTTTATGGGCAGGAGGTCAGCAAGGTCACGGAGCCCGAGGTTCAGGCCGGCTGTTAGGCTGGCAACAGGATGGCTCAGATCCGTAAGCCTCACGAATCCCTCCACCCGGCTGTCACCAAGGGAGGCCATCAGCCGGTCGATGCGCAATTCGTCCTTGTTCCCTTTGCCCGACCGAAGGGAATAACTGCCTTCGGCAAGGATCTGGTCAAGCCGGATGTTCGGTTTCTCAAAGCTTATGGTGCCCCTGGCCAGGCGGAAATCCATCCGCAGATCAGGCATCCTGTTCTCACCCATTTGGCCCTTTAGTGCTATTGTCACTGATGCATTTCCCTCCACGGATATATTTTTCTTCCAAGCCAGGTATTCGTCCGGGATCAGGCTGAGGTACTCTTCCAGGGGAGCTTCTTCCACTTGAATGGTCACATCAGCTGCCTGTTCCCCTTTGAAGTCCACGTTGCCACTTAGGTTGATCGTCAGAAGGCCGGTTTTGATCATCCCCTCCATGATCCGGAAGGACGCATCATTGTTGTTGACAAAAAGGCGGGCACTGGCATCCAATTCCCTGTCCTGAACGTATGTTTTGTGGCTTATCTGGATCAGGCGGGCCACAAAATTACCCCTGACCGTCAGATCATACGTGTCATCGCTGAAATTTCCCTTTGCTTTGCTGTCAACTGAACGTATGGCGTACGTATCACCCGTCCCCTGATTCTGCCAGGTCAAATCCACTTTTTGAAGGATTACTTCCCGGATTTCAACGGCGAACCTGCCCGTGTCGGAGGCAGTCGGGGATTTCCAGAGATGGAAGTTATCACTGTCATCTTCGAAGATGATCAGGTTGACGCTGGCATCGGCCAGTTTAAAAACTTCAAGGGTATATTTTTTATGAAGAGCGTCCATGAAGTTGAACCGCAAGGAACAATCATCCGCCTGCAGCAGATCGGTGTTGTTGGATCTGCCGAGGGGACCGGTGATCCTGACATCCTTCAGGCTGACCGATATCATCGGGAAGTGAGCCAGCAGGGAGATTTTTATCTTTCCTGTCCGGACCTCTGCAGTCAGGTTCCTGTTGATCTCGTGGATAATGGCCTGCTGGATCGAATCCTTATAGACCAGGAACAGGATGGTCCCTGCCAGAAGGCTCGTTCCCGCAATGATCAGGAGAATGACGAACAGGTTTTTAAGGATCCTCAGTATGCGAAGGATGAATGGGTGCATGAACGTGACTTCTCAGGCATAAACGTATGTCGTGGCCATTTGTTATAATTCTGGAAAGTACAATGAAAAATTCTACCTTTGTTCGGTTTAAACCAAGGAATATCCCCTATGAACGTAACCCACATCGAACATCTTGGCATTGCGGTCAACAGTCTGGCAGAAGCAGTCCCCTTTTTTGAACAGCTTCTCGGAGTGACCTGTTATGGAGTGGAAGAGGTAAAGGATCAGAAGGTAAAGACTGCTTTCTTCAAGTTAGGGCAAACCAAGATCGAGCTTTTGGAATCCACAGACCCGGAAGGGCCGATAGGAAGCTTCCTGGAGAAAAGGGGCGAAGGGATCCATCATATTGCTTTTGCAGTTGAGAATACCGACGACGCTTTGCAGGAAGTAAAATCCTTTGGCGTTCGGCTGATCGACAACGTTTCAAGAAAAGGTGCGGAAGGATTGTCGATCGGCTTTTTGCATCCGAAGTCGACGCACGGAGTACTGATGGAGTTTTGCGGGAGGTAGTATGTTAACCATTGGAATAGCAGGAGGGTCGGGCTGCGGGAAATCGACGGTGGTCAGGGAGATCATTCGCCGGCTGCCCAAAGACGCTGTCACCATCATTCCGCAGGATGCCTATTATAAGGATCACGGGCATCTTTCTGCAGAAGAGCGGAAACGGATCAATTTTGACCATCCCTCTTCCATTGAGTTCAGCCTGCTGGCTCACCACCTGGATTTGCTCCGGAAGGGGCAGGCCATTGAAATGCCGGTCTATTCCTACATAACCTGCGCCCGGGCAAACGAAACGGTCACCGTATATCCAACTAAGGTCGTCATCGTGGAAGGAATTCTGGTGCTGACCAATCCACTGATGCGTAAAAAGCTGGATGTCAAGGTATACGTGGATGCCGATCCGGATGACCGGCTCATACGGATCATCCGGAGGGATATTGAAGAAAGGGGGAGGTCGTACAACGAGGTACTAAAACATTACGAGCGGTATGTCAAACCCATGCATCTCCTGTTTATCGAGCCCTCCAAGCGCTATGCCGATATCATTGTCCCCCAGGGAGGCACCAATCATATTGCCATCGACATCCTGGTATCACGGATTAAGATGAAACTGGCAGAATAGAGAATGGAAACCGGATGCCGGAACCATTCCTTTTTTGAACAAATCCATGATTTTTAATGTTAACTTCTCAAAACCACATTCCATGAAACGCAGATCTTTTCCTTTACTGGCATTATCTTTTTTTCTCTTGTTATCAGGCACGGGAGTTTCCTTAACGGCCAAGGCTGATCGCCCCAAAAAGCCTTCTTCTGCCCCCAAATACATTTTTTTCTTCATCGGTGATGGCATGGGATTGGCGCAAGCCTCTGCCGCCGAGGTATATCTTTCTTCCGTCAAAGGAAAGATCGGTTTTGAACAGCTCAACCTCAGCAAACTACCGGTCCAGTCCCTTATGACCACCTACAGCCAGAGCCATTACATTACCTGCTCCTCCGCCAGCGGAACCGCACTGGCCACAGGACATAAAACCTCCAACGGAACCGTTTCGATGGATAGCGCCCACAAAATTGATTATAAGTCGATTGCAACCATGGCATTGGAACATAAAATGAAAGTGGGCATCATCACATCTGTTTCCCTTGACCATGCTACCCCGGCTGTATTTTATGCACACGAATACCGGCGCAGCGCGTACTACAATATCGGGCTTGACCTGGCGAACAGTGGGTTTCATTTTCTTGGCGGTGGCGGATTATTAAAAAATGAAGGTGAGAAACCGGGTGATGTGCGTGTTGTGGATGCCGCTGCGCGGAACGGCTACCGGGTTGTAAATTCCGTAAAGGATTTTGAAGCCTTACGGCCCGGCCAGGAAAAAGTGATTGCCATCAGTCCTGTGTTGACCGATGGCGAGTCACTCCCCTATGCCATTGACGATAGGGGGGACGGCATTTCATTGGCCATGTTTACGTCGAAGGCTATTGAACTGCTTTATGGGAAACAGGGATTTTTCATGATGGTGGAGGGTGGCAAAATTGACTGGGCCTGTCATGCCAACGATGCCGCCACTGTCGTAAAAGAGGTCATTGATTTTGACGAGGCCATCGGAGTGGCGCTGGAGTTTTATAAAAAGCACCCGGAGGAGACCCTTATTGTGGTCACCGCGGATCATGAAACCGGAGGTATGTCATTAGGTACAGATGGGATGGATGAAAAAAGAGCCTATGGATTGCTTCAATATCAAAAGTGCTCTGTCGGGGCTTTCAGTGAGAGGATTCTGGAGTATAAAGAAAAAGGATTGGATACGTTGCTTACGTTTGAATCGATACTGGATACGGTGCAGTTTTACTATGGGTTGGGCAACGCCGTTCTTCCCCTGAACGAGGTGGAGCTGATCTATTTAAACGAAGCCTACAATCAAAGCCTGGGGCATTCAGGAGAAAATACCGCGGGAGTGCAGAACCTCTATGGAGAAAATGAGCCGCTGGCTGCAATGTGTACCCGGTTGCTGAACCGCAGGGCAGGAATCGGGTGGACCACCTCCAATCACACGGCATTGCCCGTGCCGGTCCACGCTGTCGGAAACGGCCAGGAGATGTTCACCGGGTATCTGGATAATGCGGATATTCCCGTAAAAGTGATGCAGAAGCTGAACTGGATCCGGTAAAATCAAAGATCAAAGATCAAAGATCAAAAATCAAATCCTAAATACTGAATCCTAAATTTCACAGCCGTTTCAGCCGGCCAACCTCTTCCTTGCTGAGATGGCGCCAGCGGCCCCGCGGCAGGTCTTTCTTGGTCAGGCCGGCAAAGATGGTGCGATCGAGCCGTGTTACCTTATAACCGAGTTTCTCGAAGATGCGCCTGACGATCCTGTTTTTACCGGAATGCAGCCGTATGCCGATTTCTTTTTTGGAATCAGCTTCTGCCACATAGGCAATCTCATCCACTTTCGCAAAGCCGTCTTCCAGCTCCACTCCGCCGGAAATGGTCAGCAGGTCATTTTTGGTAAGGTTCTTATCCAGTTCCACATGGTACAGTTTTTCGATCCTGTGGCGCGGGTGAGTTAGTTTCTTGGCAAGCTCCCCGTCGTTGGTGAACAGGAGAAGGCCGGTGGTATTGCGGTCGAGGCGGCCGACGGGATAGATCCGGTAACGGGAAGCCTCTTTCACCAGGATCATCACCGTATTCCGGTCTAAGGGATCGTCAGCTGTGGTGATGTATCCCTTGGGCTTGTTCAGCAGCACATAGACCATGGGCTCAGCCCGCAGGGTCTGGTCACCGTACTGGATCTTATCCTTCCGGGAAACCTTGACGCCAAGTTCAGTGACGATCTTTCCGTTTACCCGGATAGCCCCTGCAGTGATCAGTTCGTCGGCTTCCCGCCGGGAGCAGACACCGGCATTGGCAATGAATTTGTTCAGCCGTACCAGGTCGGTCTCTTCGCCCCTGAATTGAATCTCTTTTTTGGATCCCCTGCCCTTTCCTGGTTCCCTGAATGGTTTGTAGTCTCGTGTGGTCCTTCTTTCAGCCGGTTGTTTTTCGCGATCTTTTTCAAAGGCCTCCTCCTTTTTCCGGAAGCCGGGCTTTGCTGCCATCCGGTTCCTGGTTGGTTCCCGGTCTGTTCCAAAGGATCGTCTTTTCGGACCTGCCTCCCGGTCATCTCCAGAGGAGCGTCTTTTCTTTACTGGCTCCTGACCTGTTTCAAAAGACCTTCTTTTTGGTCGAGAGTCCGGATCCGATCCAGGGGATCTCCTTTTTACGGGTGAGGTTTTCCCCTTCCATCCCGGCTCTGACTCTGTTGTTTTCCGGTACACTTTTTTTACTCCGGAGGGCTGGCGCTCTGGTTCTTTCTCATCTTTATCGAGGATCAGGATTTTTTTTCTGGGAGTCCTGGCACGTGAATAATCGTCACGCCGGGAAGATTCCTCGGGATTCCATGGTGGTTTTTGCTGTGGTTTTTCCGGCCGACCGGAGGATGATCCTTTTCTTGGTCTCATGGTGATTGTATCAGACAGCAAAGATACAGATAAAAGTCAGCAGTTGACAGTCAGCAATCAACTGCCTGTCCCCGCGAGTGAAGCGAAGCGGGGATCAACAGTCAGCAACTAATAATGAGGTTTCAGTGCGCGACCATCAAAAATTGTCCACTGTCCACTGTCAATTGTCGATTGACAGTTTTATAGTGTTGGGTAGAAGGCATCGACAAGGTGATTGATCTCTGGATTTTTACCCCGGAGCACAATGCTGATGATGTCAAAACGGGCCTCTTTTTTCACCGCGTACCGGTTGATGTAAGAATTGGCAGCCCGTATGAGCAGTTTCTGCTTTTGCCGGGTCACGAAATCTTCCGGATCACCAAAGTCGCTCGAATGCCTGGTTTTCACCTCTACAATCACCAGCCAATCCTTCTCTTCGGCGATAATGTCGATTTCATTTTTGCCCCACCGCCAGTTGGTTTCAAGGATGGTGAATCCTTTGGAGCGGAGATACTGTGCGGCGATCTCCTCTCCTGCTTTTCCGGTTTCATTGTGTTCAGCCATAAATGGGAGTGTTGTTTATGGTTAATGCGGAAAAGGGGGGAAATGTACCACTGCGGGTTAAAAAATTCCAAATTCCAAGGTCCCAAATCCAAACAAATTCCAAGATCCAGGCAACAGGGGATTAGCCTATCAGAAACTCGAGGTAATTCTCACGATTAATAAGTTGGAAATCACTTTCCGGGTAAGTATTGATGAAAACAATAGGTGTCTTGACTTTGGATTTTGATCCCCACTTGAATTCAAAAGCATGCAGTTTTCCAGAATGCTCTTCGATCAGGTCAATTTTCTGCTGCTGGTATGTCCGCCAGAAATACATGTTGACCCTCCTGTCATGAGCCTGGTTAAATTTAATCCGCTCGATCACGCAGAAGTTCTCCCAAAGTTGTCCCACATCATTTCGGCTTGTCAAGGAGGTGAAATTTTGCAGGAGACTGTTTCTTATGCCGATGTCATAAAAAAAGTATTTTCTGCCTTTGGATATTTCATTTCTCAGGTTCCTGCTGAATGATGGAAGGGAAAAGATCACAAATGACTGCTCCAGTAAAAATAAGTATCGTTGTACCGTATCAACTGCGATATTCAGCAAATTGCCAAGCTCTCTGAGTGAAACTTCATTCCCCATTTGCAGTGCAACAGCTTTTAGCAGGCCGATTAAAACATTGGATCTTCGCAAGTTTTCAAAGCGCAGCACATCCCTGAAAAGATAATCGCCAGTCAGCTCCTCCAGTAATTTTTCCTTCTGCTCTTTTGGCCGTCCTGTAATATCCGGATATGAACCATATAAAAGCAGGTCATCCAGCATTTCCTCGCGGGTTACGGTATCGCACTGGCTACTGATCTCTGTAAGAGACAGGGGGTACAGGATGAATTTCACATTACGGCCAGTAAGGGGTTCCGATAGCTCGTTTGTCAGTTCAAAACTGCTGGAGCCGGTTGCCAGGTATTGAACTTCAGGGAAGGTATCGATGAGTAGCTTCAATATTTCACCGATCTTCGGGATTTTCTGGGCTTCGTCAAAAACGACCATTTTCGCCCCGCCGATATATCGTCTTATTCGTATAGGATTACGTGAAGTGAGCAACTCCCAAACCGGTTGCCGCTCACAATTCAAATAGATCGCTTCCCTGTGCTGCCTGATCATTTCCTTCACAAGGGTGGTCTTTCCAACCTGCCTGGGGCCATAAAGAATGATGATCTTCCCCTGATGAAGCCAGGGGGTGATTTTATCCATTAATACCCGTGGATATAATATTTTTTCCATTTTCTATTAATTTGTCAGATAAATCCGACAAATTTAATAAAATTTGTTTTATTTATTTGTTTATTTTTATTTTCAACAAAGGCGACTTTGCTACATAAATCCTAGGCTAAACAACTGCATCCTTCAAAAATGCTATCATATCCGTTGATTAAGGCCATTTTACAGGCACATCCGGAAAGAACTGACCAAAATGCCGAAAGTATATTTTTATGATCTTGGATTCAGGAACGCTTTGCTTAACCAGTTCTCACCATTGGAAATGAGATCGATTTCATTATTTCAGAAAATTATATGGAGGGAGAAGCATGGGAAGTAAAGTTTGATGAAAAGTCATTTAATCCAACCAGGTACAGAAAATTTCTCGAGGCGTACACCGGTTTTAATCTTACTTACCGTGCTTTCAACTCGATGGATAACAAGCATTCAATGATGACCCTTGAGATTCCAGCCATTCCTCCGGATCCAGCTCAAGCCCCATCTCTTCGAAGGAGGCCATGTCATTGTCAAGGTAATATCCAGTGGGATGACCATCCCATGCATAATTCAACTCTTAAATCATTTGGGATTTGATCCCTTTTACTATCAGGATGGAATTTATCCGGATTTTGGAGTTTGGAATTTGGGATTTGCCTCAGGTTTGCCTGAAAACAACCTCTTCCCCAACGTTCAGCACTGCCTCTCTGCCCAGAATCAGTGCCCTGTTATCCGGGGCATGCCCCGCCGGGAAGTTGAAGCAAACCGGGTAATCATATTCCCCGGCAGCTTCGGCGATGATCTCTTCGGCGGTCTTGCCGAAGGGTACCTGGTTATCTTTCATATCCGTCATGCCGCCAATGATCAGCCCGGCCAGACGGGAAAGCTTGCCGCTGCGCTTCAGGTTGTGCATCATCCGGTCGATATGATACAGGTATTCGTCCAGGTCCTCCAGAAAAAGGATTTTTCCATCGGTTACCAGATCCGATTTGGTACCGGCCAGTCCGTAGATCAGCGACAGGTTGCCGCCCACCAGCATTCCCCGGGCGGTACCTTTTCTGGAAAGGTTTGAACAGGGGAGTGAATACGTCAGGGATTCTCCGAAGAGTGCTTTCCTGAGGGTTGTAAATGTTTCGTACGATTCAACCGTCTCCCCGAACTGGATGGGCATGGTGGCGTGCAGGGTCTCAATGCCGAAATTCGTATGGATATGGGCATGCAGCACGGTAACATCACTGTACCCGACGATCCATTTTGGATCTTTTACAAAGCGTGTGAAATCGAGGCGATCAATGATCCTGATGAGCCCATATCCTCCCCGGGCGCAAAATATGGCCCGGATGTCGCTGTTATCGAGCATTTCCTGGAGGTCAGCGGCTCGTTCGGGATCCGTTCCGGAAAACTGATTCCAGGTACCGAATACCCGCTGACCGGTCACTACACTCAGTCCCCAGGCTTCCAGCATCCGGATGGCGGGGTCCAGGTCTTCGGCGGAAACCTTACGGGCCGGAGCCACGATGGCCACACGGTCACCTTTTTTCAGACAGGGTGGACCGATCATTGCTACTGGTTTTTGCGGAGATGTTTATAAATAAAATAGCCGATCCCGGCCGCGAGTAATACCAGTACAACGTAGTCGATGATGTGGCTGTACTTCATGATGTCGTCCCAGTTCTGGCGGAGGTAATATCCGGCTACCGTCAGGATGGTGTTCCACATCCCTGCACCCACAATGGTGTAGAGCGAGAATCGTCCGAGGTGCATCCGGCCGCTGCCTGCCGGGATGGAGATCAGGTGCCGCACGACGGGGATGAAACGGCTGACGAAAATGGTCATGCTGCCGTAACGGCCGAAAAACTTTTCAGTGGCTTCCAGATCCTTCCGGTTCAGCAAAAAATACTTTCCGTAGCGATCAACGAACGGCTTGCCTCCATACCTGCCGATGGCATACGACAACAGGGATCCGACGATGCTTCCCAGCGTGCTGGCAATGATCACACCCGCATACGTGAACCGGTTCTGCACGATCAGAAAGCCCGCGAAGGGCATCACGGCTTCGCTGGGTACGGGTAAGACCATGCTTTCCATGACCATCAAAAGGAAAATGCTGATGTATCCTGTCTGGTCAATGAAATTGGTGATGTGCGTGGCAAGGAATTCAGTAATGCCCATGGCAGGTTTGTTTTAAGTACAAAGGTCTAAATTTTAAGTTTCCCCTCCAACTCCTTTTCCATTTTATCGGTTGCCCGGTCAAATCCCTGTCAGTGAAGTTCAAATCCCTATCTTTGTGCAGATTTTCTGATAGTTTAACTATAAACATCACCATCCTATGAGCTCAACGGATCGCTGGTATAAGCGCACCACAGTCACTTCCGCCCTCCCGTATGCCAATGGGCCGCTCCATATCGGTCACCTGGCCGGTGTATACATTCCCGCCGATATTTATGTCCGGTATCTCCGGAGCAAAGGGGAGGAGGTGCTTTTCATCGGGGGTTCAGACGAGCACGGTGTCCCGATCACCATCAAGGCAAGGCAGGAGGGCGTCACCCCGCAGCAGATCGTCGACAGGTACCATAAGATCATTAAGGATTCTTTTGAGGAATTCGGGATATCCTTCGATATTTACAGCCGCACGTCGAATCCCATTCATCACGAGACCGCTGCGGCCATTTTCAGGACCCTTTACGAAAAAGGTGAATTCGTCGAAAAGACTTCCCTGCAGTACTTTGATGAAGACAACCAGGTCTTCCTTGCCGACCGTTACATTACGGGCACCTGTCCCCGTTGTGACTTCCCGAATGCTTACGGTGATCAGTGCGAAAGCTGTGGTACATCACTCAGTCCCGATGACCTGATCCAACCTCGTTCGGCCATCAGCGGCAAGCCTCCCGTGAAAAAAGAGACCAAACACTGGTACCTGCCGCTGGATAAGTACGAAGCCTGGCTGAAACGCTGGATACTGGAAGAACACAAAGATGACTGGAAGCCCAATGTCTACGGGCAGTGTAAATCCTGGCTCGATCACGGATTGCAGCCCCGGGCGGTGACCCGTGACCTGGACTGGGGCGTCGACGTACCCCTCCCGGAAACGGAAGGTAAGGTGCTTTATGTCTGGTTCGATGCCCCCATCGGTTATATCTCTGCCACGCGTGAATGGGCACAGCAGCATAACGCGGATTGGGAAATATGGTGGAAGGCAATGGATACGCGCCTCATCCATTTCATAGGCAAGGACAACATTGTGTTCCACTGCATCATCTTTCCTTCCATGCTGCATCACGAGGGAACATTCATCATTCCGGACAATGTACCCGCCTTTGAGTTCATGAACCTGGAAGGGGACAAGATCTCAACATCCCGTAACTGGGCCGTCTGGTTGCACGAATATTTGAAAGAATTCCCCGGAAAGCAGGATGTGTTGCGGTATGCCCTTACCACCAACGCTCCGGAAACCAAGGATAACGATTTCACCTGGAAGGATTTCCAGGCACGCAACAACAGCGAGCTGCTGGCGATCTTCGGTAATTTCATCAACCGCACGCTGGTGCTGACCGATAAGTTCTTTGGCAACCGGGTTCCTGAGGCAGGAGAAATGAGCGTGGTAGATCAACGGGTAGCGGCAGAGGTAAGCAAGTTTCCGGAACGGATCGGCCGCTTTTTGGAGAACTTCCGTTTCAGGGACTCCCTCAGCGAACTGATGAACCTGGCGCGCCTCGGCAATAAGTACCTGACGGATTCAGAGCCCTGGAAGCTGATAAAGACCGACGAAGCCCGCGTTGGGACCATCCTTAATGTTTCGCTGCAGCTGTGTGCCAACCTGACTGTTTTGTGTGAACCTTTTCTTCCCTTTACTGCTGTGAGGATCAGGCAGATGATGAACCTTCCGGCCATGCGTTGGAACGATGCCGGCAGGATGGATATTCTGAAACCGGGTCATCAGCTGAACCGCTCATTCTATCTGTTTGAGAAAATTGAGGACAATGTCGTCGAAGCACAGGTGAAGAAGCTTCAGGAAACCAAGGTGAGCAATGAAGCTAAAAAACCGGATGCAAAGCCTCAAAAGCCGCAGATCACCTATGATGATTTCGCCAAAATCGACATCCGGCTGGGCACCATCCTGGAGGCCAAAAAAGTGCCGCAGGCCGATAAGCTGCTAGAGCTCAGGATTGATACCGGAATTGACCAGCGTACGGTGGTGGCAGGCATTGCCACGCATTTCAGCCCGGAAGCGATCATCGGAAAGCAGGTGTGTTTCCTGGTCAACCTGGAGCCGCGCAAGCTGAGGGGGCTTACCTCTGAGGGTATGATCCTCATGGCGGAAGGCCCCGACGGCAAGCTGGCGTTTCTGATCCCTTCTCCCTCTTTGCCTGATGGAAGCGATATAAAATAAATAATCGTCAATGGTAATTCAAAAAAAAGAGGCTGGCCCGTATGCACGAGCCAGCCTCTTTTGGTTCTTTTCCGCGGTTATCTACTCATAACTCCTGTTTGGTCTTCTGTTAAAACCGCCACCACCACGGTTGCCACCGTTAGGGTTCTCGGTACGGGGTCTCGCCTCGTTAACGACCAGTGTTTTGCCCATGAAATCATAGCCGTTGAGTGATTCAATGGCTTCGTGGGCCTCTGTATCGTCACTCATCTCTACGAACCCGAAGCCTCTGCTTCTCTGGGTCACTTTGTCCATAATGATCTTGGCGGATGTGACTTCGCCATACTGTTCGAATAACTCCCGAAGGTCATTATCCTTGGCCTTGAATGGGATGTTTGCAATGTAAATGTTCATTGAAAAAACTGTTAAAAATTAAACCTCTGACCTTTTAGTCAGCTTAAAAATCGGGCAAATGTAATATAAAAATTGACAAATTACATAAAGAATGAAGTTTTATTATCGTGAAAGTGTAATTATCTTTACCCTTCCCCTTCAATGGGAGGGATGGGAACGAAAGAAATTGCTATTTTAGTAGTTCTATTTCAAGATGATCATGGAAGAGAGCAAATCAGGGCCGGTTTGGCGGACAGAGCTCAGTCCGCTGGATTTCCTTCACCGGAGTGCGTTTATTTTCCCTGAAAAAATCGCCATTGTTCATGGTGACCGAACGTACACCTATCGTCAGTTTGAAGAGCGTGTGCATCGCCTGGCCAGTGCATTGCAGAAGTCGGGCCTGGTGAAGGATGACAAAGTCGCATTTCTTTGTCCCAATACGCCTGCGATGCTGGAGGCGCATTACGGTGCACCCCTGGCAGGGGGTGTTTTGGTGACGATCAATACACGGCTGAATAAAGAGGAGATCCGATACATCCTGGAGCATTCGGACAGTCGTTTTTTATTCGTGGATTCCGAGTTCCATAGCCTGGTATCCGACCTGGACCTGTCGGATTTGACCATTGTCCGGGTGGACGACAGCGGCCTGGAGGAAGATCCCTATGAACAATTTCTGGCCGGCGGATCGCCCGAACCGCTGAAAAATTCCGTTGAGCACGAAGATCAGCCGATTTCCATCAATTACACATCAGGGACGACCGGTAAACCCAAAGGTGTGATCTTTTCCCACCGGAGTACGTATCTGAATGCCTTAGGGGAGGTGATCGAAACAGGTTTGACTCTCGATACGGTCTATTTATGGACACTTCCGCTGTTCCACTGCAACGGCTGGTGCTTTTCCTGGGCCGTGACAGCTGTTGGAGGTACGCACGTATGCCTGCGCAAGACCGATCCCGGACTGATCTGGGCGTTAATCCAAAAAGAAGGAGTGACCCATTTCAACGGTGCCCCTACCTTACATACCATGCTGGTGAATCATCCCGGTGCCTGTCGCATTGATCATCCTGTTACGGTCACCGTAGCAGGTGCTCCTCCTTCCCCGACCCTGCTGGAAAAACTCCGGTCGCTGAATTTAAGGCCCATTCACGTTTACGGGCTGACCGAAACGTATGGGCCCTACACGATCTGTGAATGGCACCGGGAATGGGATGAAGTATCCCTGGAAGAACAGGCCCGGTTGCGGGCACGGCAGGGTCAGGCCTACCTGACGGCCGACCTTGTCAGGGTAGTGGACTCCTATATGAAGGATGTGCCGCGTGACGGCAAAACCATTGGGGAAGTCGTGATGCGGGGAAACAATGTAATGCAGGGGTATTACAAGCAGCCGGAAGCCACCGCGGAGGTCTTTCGCGGAGGCTGGTTTCATTCAGGCGACCTGGCTGTGTGGCATCCCGATGGATACATCGAACTCCGCGACAGACTGAAAGATATCATTATTTCGGGTGGGGAGAACATATCCACCATTGAAGTGGAACAAACGGTGGTCCGCCATCCAGCGGTACTGGAATGCGCCGTGGTTGCCATCCCGGATGAAAAATGGGGCGAACGGCCCAAAGCATTTGTCACCCTCAAAAAAGGGGCATACGCTTCAGAGGAAGAGATCCTTGTTTTCTGCAAGGAACATATGGCGCATTATAAATGTCCCGCTGCCATCGAAATTTGTGACCTGCCCAAGACCGCCACAGGGAAGATACAGAAGTATATTCTGCGGGAGAAGGAATGGGCAATGTTGGGAAAACGAATTAATTAATTCGTTTTCCCGATTACCTTGATCTCCACCCTGCGGTTGGCTGCTTTTCCCTCTGCAGTCGTATTGCTGGCAACGGGTGAGCTTTCACCATATCCCCGGGCTGTCAGTTTGTTGGTAATTCCATTTTCGCTCAGCCAGCTCACCACCGCCTGGGCCCTTTCGCGGGAGAGCTGCAGGTTGTACTCATCCGTACCATCTGAATCGGTGTGACCGGCAATCTCAAGGTTCAGGCCAGGTCTTTCACGGATCACCGTTTCGAGCTGTTCCAGCACCTGGATGGATTCGGGAGTAAGCGTGGCCTTATCAACCTCGAAATGAATTCCATACAGGACCAGCAGACCTTTTTTATCGATTTCCTCTCCCATTTTGGCAATGGATTCATCCAGTTTTTGAATTGGGATAATGATCGATGGATCGTCTATATGTTCGTCATCATACATGTCATAAGGCACCGTTTTGCTGGCATAACCTGTTTTTGAGGCGGTCAGGATGGCCAGCCCTGCAGGAATGCCGGTCAGTAAAAAGTCCCCTGTCTTGTCTGTCAGGGTTTCGACAATGTTCGTGGCCGATACCAGCGCACTGCCGATCCCTTCTTTTGTGACCGCATCTACCACTTTCCCCTGTATCGTCTGCGTGAAAGCCATCTTTTTCGGATTGATCAGCAATTGAACAAAATCAATGGCAAATCCGTCACCTGCCCCTGTGGCGGGATCATCGATTTGGATCACCATCCGTCCTGTTTTCACCAGGTCCAGATCTTCAGGAAGGAGTTGCGCGGTGATCATTTTTCCGATGGGACCGGTCTGGTCAAGTGCATTGATCATGTTTTCAAGATAGGGAATACGCTGGCCATTGATGGTGACCTGGTAAACGGTTGCAAAGGAAGGGGACTGGAAATCATCCACGAACAAGCGGATCATCGCCGATTGCATTTCGACTCCGGACAGGGAATACTCCAGCGTGACCGGTTGAGGCTCATTGTCAGGACGGCTGGTGGAAGTCGTATAGCCATCGGCCCCTGTGGATGTTGCGAGCGAATAACCCGATACGACAAAGATTCTGTCAGTACCCGGGGGATCATCCGATTCGGCTTCCCAGGGATAATCATGTGCATCGGTATTCTTACCTGTGAACGGATTGAAATCCTCGGGCCAGCCAAATCCAAGGTTGTCAATGTCACCAACCCTGATGACCAGGTCGGCTTCGGGCTGATTTTTCAAAACGGAATAGGGATTGTCCCAGTCACCCGTACCCTGCGCATGCAAGGTGAAGCTGCATACCCAGAAACTGCATGCAAAAAGTAACATAAAGAGATTTTTCATCTTGATGGATTTTGGATTGAACAAAGCAAGCGATCTAGAGTGGGACAATATTACAAAAAAAGTCTGCTGATTGCAAGTGGGTATGCATTCTTTCCCTGAAAGGCCGATCTGATTCATTGATACTGGCAATACCTTACCCGATGGGATACCAAATCTTTTGGAATATTCTCCGGTGAGCATACAATTTTTAGTCAGATTACATATATTTGCCCATAGTTCCAAAATCTCAGCCATGAAATTTATTGCACTCATTTTCAGGGGCACGGTCATTTGTTGCCTCTTCGGTGTCATTCTGCTCCATCCGGCCTGCAGGAAGGAAGCGGTTAAAACGGCACCTCTGACGAAGGTTCAGGCAGTCAACGTCATTCAGACGACCGTTCCGATAAAAAGTGAATTTGTGGGGCAAACCTATGGGTATAAGGATATTCCGATCCGGGCAAGGGTGGATGGATTTCTGACAGGGCTTCATTTCCAGGAAGGAACGTTTGTCAGGCAGGGTCAGTTGCTGTACACCATTGATCCGGAACCTTTCAAGGCGTTGGAAGCGGAGGCCATGAGCGGTGTGGCCGAGGCCAATACCATGCTGGCCAAGGCTGAGAGCGACCTGAACAGGATCAGGCCCCTGGCGGAGATCAATGCCGTCAGCCAGAGCGACCTGGATGCTGCCGTGGCGCAGTACGGTGCTGCCAAAGCTTCTCTGGATGCCGCGGAGGCCAACCTGAGGTATGCCCGGATCAACCTGGGCTATACCAATATCTTTTCTCCCATCACAGGAGTCATTGGCAAGACCGAAGCAAAAACAGGTGAATATGTGGGCCGTCCTCCGAACCCCGTGGTGCTCAATACGGTATCCATCATTGACACGATCCTGGTCCAGTTTTCCATTACCGAATCTGATTACCTTCTGCTTGCCCGGAAAACCACTCAGAAGAAAGAACCGGACACGGTCACAACAGGTCCAAGGACGGTTCCTGTACCCGAACAGGACAGGATCCGACTGATCCTGTCCGACGGATCTGTTTTCCCTTTTTCCGGCAGGTTTGATTTTGTGAACAGGCAGGTGGATCCAACCACAGGAACACTGCTTATCCAGGTTTCGTTTCCCAATACTGACAACTTACTGCGCCCCGGTCAGTTTGCACGGGTGCAGATCGTGGTGGAGATGGTCGAAGACGGATTGGTGATCCCCCAGCGGAGCGTCAGGGAACTGCAGGGGCTTTATCAGGTCTTTGTCGTGAACGATACCAATGCGATTGAAGTGCGTCCTGTAAAACTGGCCGCAAAGGTCGGAAGCATGTTCCTTTTGTACTCAGGACTGTCGCCGAAGGACCGGATCGTGTTCGAGGGATTGAACCTGGTCCGTCCGGGGCAGAAGGTCGATCCTCAAATGGTGGAGGTACCCGCTGAATTGAAGAACTTCTAATCTCTAATCCCGAAATCAGATGGCAGAATTTTTTGTAAGACGGCCGATCGTTGCCATGGTCATCTCGATCTTTATCGTGATCCTTGGCGTGATTTCGATCCTGAGTTTACCGATTGCCCAGTATCCTGACATTACACCGCCGATGGTACAGGTGACGGCCTTCTATACAGGAGCCAGTTCAATGGACGTGGAACAGTCGGTGGCCACACCGCTGGAACAGGATATCAACGGCGTGGAGAACAGCATCTACATGCAGTCGATCAACACCAATGATGGTGCGATGACCATCCGGGTGTCCTTTGAGGTGGGAACCGATCCGGATATGAGCAATGTGCTGACACAGAACAGGGTTTCTTCCGCTACCCCGAAATTGCCGGATGAAGTAAAACGACTGGGGGTTTCCACCAAGAAAGCCCTTGCTTTCCCGGTTCTGCTGATTTCGCTGACATCACCGAATAAGACGTATGATAAGGTCTTCCTGAGTAATTTTACCAAGATCAATGTAGCAGATATCCTGGCACGCATCCCTGGAGCAGGCAGAGTCGATGTATTCGGAGTGGGTGATTACTCCATGCGGATTTGGATCAAACCTGACCGGATGGCCCAGATGGGGATTACGGTCAATGAGGTGATCAATGCCATCAAACAACAGAATGTAATTGTGGCCGGTGGTAAATTCGGCGGGGAACCTGCTCCTCCGGGCACAGATTTTACATATACTGTCCGTCTCAAGGACCGCTTGCAGACTGAGGAAGAATTCGGCAGCATCGTGGTGCGTCAGAGTGCGGAGGGATTTCAGGTCAGGCTGAAAGATCTTGCCCGCATCGAAATGGGTACGGAAAGTTACAAAATGTATGCCCGGCTTAACGGAGAGGATGCAGGCGTTCTTGCTATCTACCAGAGTCCCGGATCCAATGTGATGGACCTGGCTGCCCAGGTGAAGGCGACCATGGCTGATCTGGCAAAGGATTTTCCACAGGATCTGACATACGATGTATCCCTCGATACCACCCTGGCCATCTCCGAGGGGATCCATGAGATCATCAAGACCCTGTACGAAGCCCTTCTCCTGGTGATCCTTGTTGTGTTCATCTTCCTTCAGAACTGGAGGGCCATGCTGATCCCTATGCTTGCAGTTCCTGTATCACTTGTTGGAGCATTCATCATGTTCCCCCTGTTTGGATTTTCGATCAATACCTTATCACTGCTGGGGATCATTCTCGCCATCGGGATCGTGGTTGACGATGCTATCGTGGTAGTGGAGGCGGTGATGGTCAATATTGAGCATGGGATGACGCCCAGGGATGCTACGGTCAGAGCCATGAAACTAGTCACTGGTCCCATTGTCGCCACTACACTGGTTCTGGTGGCTGTCTTTATACCGGTGGCTGCCATCAGTGGGATCACCGGCAGCCTTTACCAGCAGTTCGCCATCACCATCGCCGTGTCGGTTGTCTTTTCCGCCCTGAACTCCCTTACCCTGAGCCCTGCCCTGAGTTCCCTCCTGCTGAAAAAACCAAAACCGGTAAAGGGCATCGTCGGTAAATTTTTTGGTGGATTTAACAAAGGATTCAACAAAGCCAACGAAAAATACACCAGTTTTGCCCATGTGGTGGCACGGAAGGCCACCCGCGGAGTGGTCTTTATCGTAATCTTTCTGTTTCTGGCAGGTGTACTGGGTAAAGTCATCCCCGGCGGATTCATTCCGGAAGAAGACATGGGCTATTTCTTTATCAATGCTCAGTTGCCGGAAGCAGCCTCTTTACAGCGTACCGACCAGGTGGCCCGGAAGATCGAAAAGATCCTTTCGGCCCATGATGAGGTGGAGTTTTCGACCAGCATTCCCGGTTACAGTATGCTCACCGGTGGCTTTTCAACCAACTCCGTATTCATTTTTGTTGCCTGCAAAGAGTGGGGTGAACGCGGAAAGGAGGGCCAGGTGTACAAGCTCATCCACAAACTGAACCGTGAATTTTCAACAACCATACAGGAAGCACCCAGCTTTGCCTTTGGTCCACCTGCCATACCGGGTCTGGGAAACGGTTCCGGTTTCAGTATCATGATCCAGGACAAGGGCAGCAGCAATACGCCACTGTACCTGGCCCAACAGACCCAGAAGTTCATTCAGGCTGCCCGCCAGCGGCCTGAGATCGGTTC
Source organism: Bacteroidales bacterium (assembly GCA_035342335.1). Taxonomy (NCBI): domain Bacteria; kingdom Pseudomonadati; phylum Bacteroidota; class Bacteroidia; order Bacteroidales; species Bacteroidales bacterium. Next base: position 16,666 of record DAOQWY010000012.1, on the reverse strand, counting down.
GGCCTTCACCACTTATCAGGCCTCTACTCCCCAGCGCTACCTGGATGTGGACAGGGAAAAGGCCATGAAGATGGGCCTGAGCCTGAACGATGTGTACAATACCGTCAGCGCATTCCTGGGCGGAACCTATGTGAACGACTTCAACCGGTTCGGCCGTGTCTACAAGTCCTATCTCCAGGCAGAACCTGAATACAGGCTGACGGAAGAGGATATGGATCTGTTCTTTATCAAGAACAACGAGGGAAAGATGATCCCGCTCAGTTCTATCGCGACGGTGGAGAACATAAGCGGCCCTGAATTTACGTTCCGGTTCAATATGTACCGGGCTGCCGAGGTGACCGGCGGGCCGGCGCCCGGATACAGCTCGGCACAGGCCCTTGATGCGCTGGAAGAAGTGGCGGACCAGGTGCTGCCGGATGACGTGGGATATGCCTGGAATGCCATGTCGTTCCAGGAGAAAAAGGCCTCGGGAACGGCCGGAGTAATTTTCGTGTTCTCTCTGGTATTTGTATTCCTGATCCTATCTGCCCAGTATGAAAGCTGGTCGCTGCCATTCACTATCCTGCTTGGAACGCCCTTTGCCATTTTCGGCGCTTTCCTGGGAATATGGATCGCCCGCTTCAGCTCTGATTTTTATGTCCTGAATATCTTTGCCCAGGTCTCGCTCATCCTGCTGCTGGCCCTGGCTGCCAAAAATGCGATCCTGATCGTTGAATATGCCAAAGACAAGTTCGAAGAGGGATTGTCCCTCATGGAAGCGGCCATCGAAGGTGCCAAACTGCGTCTGCGTCCGATCCTTATGACATCCTTTGCTTTCATTCTGGGTGTGGTGCCCCTGATCACAGCCAGCGGTGCAGGCTCCCAGGCGCGCAACGTGATGGGTGTCGCCGTTTTTGCCGGCATGCTGATCGCCACCATACTCGGCGTGTTCATTTACCCCATGCTGTTCGTTCTCATCGGCAAACTGGGTGGATATGAAAAGAAGCGAGCCAGTAAACAGCTTCAATCTACCATCGTAAAAGAAAATGAATGATATGAAAAAACATAGTATTCACCTGACAGTGATCCTGCTGGCAACCATCCTGTCAGGATGCATGGTGGGGCCAAAGTATCAGAAGCCAATCGTTCAAACACCTGATCGTTTTACTTATTCCGATACCATTTTCCAGGATTCTGCCTTGAATCTGGAATGGTGGACCCTCTTTCAGGATCCTCAATTGGAGAAACTGATCCAGACGGCACTGGCCGAAAACAGGGATGTCAGGCTGGCAGTTGCCCGCATTGAGGAAGCTAAAGCGTCCATTGGCTATACCAGGGCCGATATGTGGCCGGTCATCGGGTATGAGGTGGATATCCAGGGCGGGAACCTGAGTCCGGTTCTTAGTTCCGGGAACACAGCCAACCATAACACCTGGTACGCAGCTCCCTTTCTGTCGTGGGAAATTGATTTCTGGGGGAAATACCGCAGCGCCACGGAAGCCGCCAGGGCAAACCTGCTGGCCACCGAGTACGGCTACCGGTCCGTGATGATCAGCCTGATCGCGGCAGTGACTTCTGCTTATTACCAGCTTCTCGATTTTGACAATCAGCTGGCCATCTCCCGCCAGACCCTTGAGTCGCGGAAAGAATCCACCTGGATCATTAACGAACGATTTAAAAAAGGGATTGTGCCGGAAATTGATTTGAATCAGGCTGAGATCCAGGAGAACATTGCTGCAGCCTATATACCGCAATATGAAAGGGCGGTGGCTCAAACCGAGCATGCCCTGTCGATCCTGCTGGGCCAGATGCCCGGAACCATTGACCGCGGATTGGATCTGAACAACCAGCCCATGCCGCCGGATATTCCTCCGGGCCTGCCTTCTGACCTGCTGGCACGCAGGCCGGATATTCTGTATTCTGAGCAGGCGCTGGTAGCACAGAATGCCTCGATCGGCGTGGCTCAGGCTGTTCGGTTCCCTTCTTTCAGCCTTACCGGATTGTTTGGAGCCGCCAGCCCTGAACTTACCTTTTCGGCTGTCAGTGCCGCCTGGTCGGTCAGCGGTGGCGTACTCGGACCGATCTTTAATTTCAATAAAAACAAACGGCGGGTCGAAATGGAAAGGCAACGCTACCAGCAGGCACTGATGGATTATGAACAGACCGTGCTGCAGGCATTCCGCGAGGTGGAAGATGGACTCATCGGTGTAAGTACCTACAGGACTGAACTGGAAGCGTTAAACAGGCAGAAAATGGCAGCCCAGAATGCGGCTCTGCTGTCACGGTCACGGTACGACGGGGGCGTGACAAGCTACCTGGAAGTGCTGGATTCGGAACGGACCCTTTTCAACACAGAGCTGAATGCATCACTGACCCTGCGGGAACTGCTCACTTCCTATGTAACGCTCTATAAAGCACTGGGGGGAGGCTGGATTTCTAAAGAAGAGAAAGAAGCAGACACTGCCAAACCCAGGACTGAATAAATTAAACTTTTAAATCGACAATTTATCAGGCTTTTTTTCTGAATAACCGGAGAATAAGCAGCAACAGAATGGAACCGGCTACGGCCAGCAGGATGCTTTTCCAGTCAAATCCCTTTACACTGCCAAGCCCAAGTAACGTCCCAATATAGCCACCAATCAAACCACCGGCAATCCCGATCAGAATGGTAATGATCAGTCCGCCCGGATCTTTGCCGGGCATGATGAATTTAGCGATAACCCCAGCGATCAGTCCAATGACAATCCAGGATAAAATTCCCATAAAAAACCTCCTTTTCTTATTGGTTAACGAAAAAATATATTACAAAATAAAGCATAATTCACGTAAAAAATTCATTTGCCATCGATATCCTCTGAACGGATTCTTTTTTCCTGCTTCTGATTCCATATCCAGAGCGCTTCCTTAAAGAGGACTTCTTCCACCGGAATATTTTTACGGGAGGATTTTTTCAGCACCAGATTGTACCAGGCGGAATCGTTCCGGATCACGTTCTCAGCCTCCCTGATAAAAGCCGCCCTCCCCGTCGTATCCATCATTTCGACAGGGATCTCCTGTGGTTTTTCAAAATGACTGAAACCACGGATCCCCTTTTTTGCCAGATCATAATCCGGATGCTTCAGCAGTTCTCTGAAGTTTCCGGAAGGATCTTGTCGCAGAAACGAATCCCAGTATGCTTCCCTTGACATGGATCCCCAGTGGATGGCTCCCGTGTAGTACTGATAGGTCTGAAATACATTGAGCGAAATGAAAGCTCCGATGACTATAAGGTAAAGCAGGCGGATGACAAATTTTTTTTGAAGAATCCATGCGGTGAAGGCCGTCAGCGGAAAGGCCAGCAATGCATAGGAGTCGATCATGGCCCGGATGCCGAATCCTGCTGCATACCACCAGCACCACCAGGAAAAGGTCACGTAGAGGAAGACCAGCCAGACACCCAAAATGGGGATGTAAAGCCTGCGATACTGTTTGAATGTTAAAAACATTCCCATGATGGAAAAGATCATCACGGGTGTGTAAACCAGCCAGCCATTGCGGTAACTGAATAATCCCTGAAAAATATGGGGATTGCTGAAGAAGAACCGCTCCTGGCCATAACCGTAATAGATCCACTGCCCGGTTGTCAGATGCCAGTAAAGAAACTGCGGCAACAGGATCAGAAAGGCGACCATCAGCATGAGGAGCAGGTGGATCCATTTCTTCAAAAGGAAGCTGATCCGTTCCCGGAATGCCGACCAGCCTCCGACTCCCCAGAGAATCACAAGTGGCATGAATACGATGTTGACAGGCCGCACCAGGATGATCAACCCTGCAATCAATCCCAGGGAACCCGCACGGATCAGGGCAGGTTCGGCATACCAGCGCATGATCACGTAAACAAGGCAGGCGATCAGGCTGAAACTGAAGGCATGCGACATCGGTGGCTCGATGACGGAATAAAAGTAAAGGTTCGTGGCCAGCCCGAGGATCAGGATCGTAACGGCCGTATAAGGCTCTGAATAATAGCGCAGAAGAGCCTTACGCAAAAACCATAATCCGGTGAACACATAAAACAGGCAGGAAAGGATCAGTGCGAATTTGTAGGGCGGGGAAAATCCGTCCGCCTCATATCCCAAAGGCCGGGCAAGTGCATGTGCTGAGAGAAAAAAAGGGGAATACAGCACCGACATTCCGATGGTCATTCTACCCACATACTTCCCGTTTTCCGAAGGATGTGCCCAGAAATGGTCACGGTATTCTTCGGGATTGCGGTGAGCGAACTCCATGGTGATGTCGTGGTGAACGAACACAGCGGGAAGATACTGGTAATAAGAAACGACATCCCCTGCAATGATTCTGCCTTCGATGCGCCAGAAGCCATACTCCAGGTTGGAGTAGAGCAGGATCAGAACGACCAGCCAGCAGGCCATCCCGGATAATCCCGCTTTACGGCTAATGGTATGTAAATATCCTTTTTTTAACATTTAAAATAATTATAATTAAGAGGTTGTATCATAAGTGTTTTATTTAACCACGAAGGTACACAAAGTATATCACGAAGGAACACTAAGTAATTTATTATCAGATATATATCTTTGTGTACCTTTGTGAAATCCTTTGTGTTCCTTTGTGGTTAAGAACCTATGATGCATCCTCTTATCAAAAGCTCCCCTTCAGGGAAACAATGAAATTCCTTCCTGCAGCTACGATCCCGGATGAATACGGCCGGTAGCGCTGGTCGGTCAGGTTCTCGATCCCTGCACTCACCATCAGGAAATTGGTGACCTGGTACATGGCCTTGATGTTGAGGGTGTACCAGGAAGGGCAGTACGGATTCCCGTCAGGATCCACCGCATACATATAGTCTTTGCCCTGTTCCTCCGGCGCCAGTTCATCATAGGGAATCTCACCGTTGTACACACCAGACAGGTCAGCAGTAAACCGTTCGTGTTTCCAGATCAGATTGGTGGAGCCGAACCAGGGGGCAGCATGCCGGAGAGGTCCCAAGGTTCCGTCGTCCAGTTCTTCTTCCCCCTTTTGATAGTTGAACTTTGACAGGATCTTGAAACCCTCCGGCAGCTTCAGTTCAACTCCTGCCTGAATGCCGTAAACATAGGCGTAAGCCGCGTTCTGCATCGCCTGAACCTGGCTCATCTCACCATCGTACAGAATGCTGTCCATGCCATTCAGTGTAAAATCCCGCCGGACGATGGCATCGTTCAGGTACGTGTAGTATCCGGTGATGTCCAGTTTCAGGATTTGCCCGAATAATTTCGTCAGGCTCAGTTCACCGTTCCAGGCGTATTCAGCTTTGAGATCCGGATTGGGTACTACAACGGAACCCGGTTCCGAGTCGAAGACCTTTCCCACATCATCAATGTTTGGCGTACGGAATCCGGTGCAAAGATTCAGGTTGACCTGCCAGGATTCACCGGGGATCCAGGCCATCCCCAGACTTCCCGTGAGTGCGCCGGTGTTGATGTCAAAGTCAGAGAAAGGCAGCGGGTAGAATGTTGTGTCGAAATCACCGCTGAGCATCACCTGGTTGTAACGCAAGCCGGCCTGCAGGGTAAGCTGAGTTAAGGGTTTGATACGGTAGTTCACATAACCGGCAAACGATTTCCAGTCGGAGGGGCTTGGATACCTCGCGGGACCAGGGATGCGGGTGCCTGTCGAGATGTCTTCGTCTTCCCCGACCGATTCCACGGTGTTGACCAATGCCTCCACGCCATAATACAATCCCTGTTTTTCTCCCAGCTCTTTTTCCAGATCAATGTTCAATGACCAGGCATTCACTTTTTCAGTACGGTGCCTGAGCTCAGTGTCACCGAAGTCGCGGTCGTGGCGGCTTTCCTCAAAATTTTGCCAGGCCAGTGTCATGTTGAGGTTATCGTAGATTCCGGTTTCCTGCCTGTTGGTTAAACCAAGCGTATGCATCATCCATTTCTGGGGACCATAATACCACTCCGCGGAACGAAGCTGCCCATTTTTTTCCCTGAGCAGCCGGTCATACCGGGAGTAATCAGAAGTGGTCGAAAAATGAAACCCATAATTGAAATTCCACCGGTCATTGGGCTGAAACCGGATCTTTTGCATGACATTGATCTGGTGGTAGCCCGAGGGCACCTGTACCAGCGAATCCGGATTGGTCAACTGAGTGTCCTTTCCGTCGATCGTTTTCACATAGGACTTTCTCAGGTAGTTGATCTCGGGGCCATGTCTGCCCATTTTTACGTCATCATAATCCGAATAGGTTCCACTGGTGACGAATGCCCATTTTTTCAAACCGATCGCAAAATCAAGGTGTCCGGTTTTTTCCATGTCGGCTGATGACCACCTGACCAACGCATTCCCTTTTACCAGCGGTTTGTCTTCTGTTGCAAGGGAGGGAGTCAGGGTGTAGAAACTCATCACTCCTCCGATGGCATCGCTTCCATAGATCAGGGAGCCAGGACCGTAGGCCACTTCGGTTTTTTCAATGGCCATGGGATCCAGAGAGATTATATTTTGCAGGTTGCCGCTCCGGAAAATAGCGGTATTCATTCTGACGCCGTCCACCACGATCAGCAGCCTGTTTGTGGAAAATCCCCTGATCATGGGGCTTCCCCCTCCGAGCTGGCTTTTCTGAACAAAAACCTCCCCGGTCGCCTGGAGCATGTCGGCAGCAGTTTGAGGATTCTGCAGGGCAACCTCTGTGGGCTTGATCATGGTGATCTTCTGTGGAACATCCCGTTTGCTCTGCTCCCAGCGTGTGGCAGAAATCACCACCTCATCCAGGGAGAAATCGGCCTGGTCAAGGTACAGCCTGAACTGCATCTTTTTCAGCTGATCATAGGAAAAGATCTCAGGGTTATATCCGAGCAACTGAATGAAAATGCTGTCTGCACCCTGAAGTTCGGAGATATTGACCCGGCCTTTGAAGTTCGTTATAACTGCCACCGTAGGATTATGGCGGTAAACAGCTACCATCTCCAGGGGCTGATGGGTCACCCTGTCTTTGATGATCAGTTCCTGAGCGAATACATGACAAATGATTATCTGCAGAACAAATAATGATATAACTATTTTCTTCATAGGAATAATGTCGACGGGAACATCAGAAGGAAAAAGAATACTATGGAAGCGGCGATCTTCACTTTTAGTGGCCAAAGGTAAGGATTATCTGATTTACCACAGAGGCTCACTGAGGGGATGGCCGGATTATTGATAAGCAGCTTTTTCCCATGACAATTTTTGCTATTTTCAATCAGAATATTATCTTTACATCCCACATCCAATGACACACTCCATGAGCATCCCAAAAATTCTGTGCGCAAGCCTGTCGGTTTTCATTCTTTGCCTGATGCTTCCCCTGTTCGCGTCAGGCCAGCAGAAACCCGATGAAAGCCTGTATATCCGTGAATATGATGATTTCATCAAAGTGAAAACGGAGTATATCCCGGATACAAAGAATCGTTTGTTCGAGTTCCGCAATGTAAGTGCGGAGACCTTGATCGTTGAGCTGACACCCTGCAAATACCGGCCCTACCTGAACGAGTTTGATCCGCTGCCTGATGAGCTGTTCACCAAGGAAGGGTATGATAATTACCTTGAGTTTGAGATGAAGCCGGGTGATATCCAGTGGCGGGAGTTTGTCATATCGCCGGTGAATGTGTGGAAGGTGAATGTTGAGGTGAGGCGAAAAAAGTAAAAAAAGAGCAAAAAGCAAATTTCAAAAATCAAAACGATTGATTAGATGAAGCGCTTAAGGTTGTTGAATTATCGTTTTCGGTTGACATTTTATCCGGCCTTATTCCTTTCCAATAAGATTAACTGGAGGTTTGGGAGGCCATACAAGTGCGCGGGAACGGATGCGGAAACCATTCGGCACCTGTTGCAGCCGGGGATGATCATCCTGTCGCATAAGGAATTTGAATTTACGAATCTATTCATCAAGGGTTACTGGAAACATTCAGCCATCATTATTGATAACGAGATCCTGATCGAGGCCACCAGCAAAGGCGTCGAACTGAAAAAGATTGACGATTTCATCACAGCAGTGGATGATTACGTCGTACTTCGTCCAACTTTTTGTGATGCCTCGCTCATGGAGGAAACATGCAGGTATGTCCGGAGAGTGGTTGGTTACCCGTACAATTACACTTTTCTGCATGGGAAAAAGGCTTTTTATTGTTCTCAGCTGATCTATTGGGCTTACATGCTTGCCTGCCGTCATTTACCACAGCGGCAGGTAATGAATCAGCAGTTGCGAGGTAAGATCCTCAATCCACAGGCTATTTTTGAATCGCGTGAAAGCTGGCAGACAGTCACTTGCTGGCAATCGGCTTCCAGGGACTGTTCCTGTAAAGATTCCCTTGAGGATATGTGCAGGCTGAAAAACGGTTCAGCTTAGACTGATTTTTCGATTGCCTATGCCAATCAGACCGAACGCGATCATGCCATGCTAAAAAAGGCAATAAGCGATGGAAAAATCGAAGCTGTATTCCAAGAAAAAAATAAATTCACATGAGCTGCAAAATGAAATTATTAGCCATCACTGGACGAGTAACACATCTGATTTTATGCATCGTAATTTTTTTGATTTTTATCCCTTCCCTTTCCACCGGGCAGGAGAGCAGCGACCTGGATCCTGAACTGGATGGAATTCAGATAAATACTGCGCCAGTGAAAGTGGATGGGAAAACACTGTTCTCCGTCCGCGGCAGCCCCTCTGTTCCTGCCGAACAGCGCGCAGCCAGTATCAGTAAACGAATCGAAAGAGCAGCAGCCAATGCTTCTGTTTCTTCCGATTCGGTGAAGATCATTGCCAGAGGGGATAAAGCGATGATCTATGCCGGAGAAGAAGTGATTATGAATGTTTACGATGCTGATGCCGCTGTGGAAGGGAGCACCCGGACCCTGCTTGCCGAAATCATCCAGCAAAAGGTAAAAGCTGCCATCGACTCCTTCAGGTACGAACGAAGCGGCCCTGCATTGAAAACTAAATTAATTAATGCACTGGTTGCCACAGCAATTTTGGTTGTTCTTATGATCGGATTACTGTGGTTGATAAGGCGAATAAGAACCATACTCGAAAAAAGGATACAATCGAAGATAAGCAGTGTGGAAAATATTTCTTTCCGTCTTATCCGGTCCCAGCAGCTTTGGAAGGCCTATTTTCTTTTCTTCAAGGCCTTTCGTATTGTTGTCATCATTCTCCTGATTGCCGGGTTCTTTCAGTATGTGCTTGGCCAGTTTCCCTGGACCAACAAAGTAGCCACCTACACCCTGGGATTATTTCTTGATCCGGTTATAAAACTGGGAAAAGGACTCCTGGGATTTTTACCCAGCCTGGCTTTTCTTATCGTTATTTACCTGGTAACACGTTACTTGCTCAAGTTGATCAAATTGCTCTTTGCTGGTATTCAGGAGGGCGGGATTTCAATGGCGAAGTTCGACCCGGATTGGGCCATACCTACATTTAAGATCTTAAGGCTGGTGATCATCATTTTTGCGCTGGTCATCGCCTATCCTTACATCCCCGGATCCAATACAAGTGCATTTAAAGGGATTTCCGTGTTTCTGGGCGTTCTGTTATCCCTGGGTTCGTCATCCTTCATCGCCAATATCATTGCCGGGTATTCGATGACCTACCGGGGGGCATTTAAAAAAGGGGACCGGATTCAGGTCGGAGATGTTATCGGTTTTGTGGAAGAACAAAAACTGATGGTTACCCGTGTGCGCACACACAAGAACGAAGATGTCGTGATCCCTAATTCCACTATGTTGAGCAGCAATATCGTGAATTACAGTAAAAGGGCGAAAGATATAGGATTGATCCTGCATACAACGGTTGGGATCGGATATGAAACACCCTGGCGCCAGGTGGATGCCATGCTGAAACTGGCTGCCGACCGGACGGAGGGACTCTTAAAGGAACCGCCACCCTTTGTCATTAAACAATCCCTGGGCGATTTTGCTGTTAACTATGAGATCAATGCCTATTGCGACGACGCCTCAAAGCTGCCAGTGCTGTATACACTGCTGCACCAGAACATCCTGGATGTATTCAACGAGAACAACGTCCAGATCATGACTCCGGCATACGAAGGAGATCCCGAAACACCGAAAGTAGTACCCAAAGAGCAGTGGTATGCACCGCTGGCAAATGAGAGGAGAGAGGAGAGAGGAGAGAGGAGAAATGAGAAATAATATCTCCATTTTCCTCTCTCCTTTCAATGATCATAGGTTTTCCAGCAGCCTTGCTTTTTTGGCATCAAACTCCTCCTGCGTAATGATCCCGGAATCAAGAAGTTCTTTTAATTGCTTTAAATCATTGACCAGCTTTGTTTTGTCTGCAGCTTCTGCTTTAAGGATCTCAAGAGATGCCTTAAGTTCGGTATTTTCTTCATGCAGGGCTGCGATGCTATCATTCAGAGATGTGCTGAGCCCTGAAAAAATGGATTCCCGGTGTGTTGCCAGAGAATCAATCAAAGCTTCCGCATTTGCCGGATCGAAATCATGAAGAATCACTTTTTTCTTTATTACGCTGTACATGGTGTCATATGCAATGCAGACTTTATTAATTGAATCATACACTGCAGAAAGCCCGGTAAGAGCTTCTTGAAGAGAGTCCCTGGCAGTTATGCACTTTGCATAATCCGTTTCAAGATCTTTTTTGCTTTGTGCCTGCGTAAAGGTTGTAGCAACCAACAGGAGAATGACGGAAAGAAATAGGGTTGTTTTCATTTTTTACATTTAGGTTTTATTATGGACTGGTTTGAATATCCTTGCAAATTTAGCTCGTCAGGAAGGCCTTGTAAATAGTACTTTGGTTCTATGGCAGGAATGCATTATATTTGAGCCGCTATTGCTCAGGCACGGTTATCTTTACATGATAACAGAATGGCTAACAAAGGAATAATATCACTCTTATTCATTTTCATCATCTTTTTTGATCTTTCTTTTGGTCATCCGAAACAGACTCTACCGAATAAGAATATCCTTGTTCTTTTTTCACTTGTTCCGACCACTCCGGCATACCGGGTCATTCTTGATGGAATACGGACTCAGCTTACCCGTGAATATGGTTATTCCTACGACCTGAATATTGAGTATCTCGAAACAGATCGTCATCCCAAAGATAACTATCCCCGGGAAAGATTTAACATCTACAATGATAAGTACAAAAATGCGGACCTGGATCTGGTCATCTGTGTTGGGATTGATATTGTGAGCACATTAAAGAATTATGCAGACAATCATCTTCTCAGCCTCCCCAACATATCCATTGATCTTGATTTTTCCGCGTATGGTATTTCAACCGAAATTTCCCTGAACGAACAAACTGTTGAGATACCTTTAAAATTACATGCTGAGAAGACCATAGCCACTGCCTTGGGGCTCTTTCCGGACACAAAATCCATCTTTATTTTCTGTGGGATTTCGAATGGCGACCAGTTATATTGCGCCATGTCGAAAAAAGCAGCAAATCTTATTGACAGCCATAAAGAGATCACTTTTATTACAGATACCACGATGAATGATGCTCTTAGAATCGCCAGTCAACTTCCGGATAGCAGTCTTGTGATCATTTCCTCTTTTACAACTGACAACAAACAGGTTCCATATAATAATCCTGAATCGGTACGATTGATAAGCAAGGCAGCCACTGCACCTGTGTTTACTTACACAGATACAGGATTTGGTGAAGGGTCCATTGGCGGCTATATGATTAATTTTGGCAGAGCCGGATTGCTTGCAGGAGAAATTGCAATCAAATTATTAAAGGGAGTTGAGCCAAACGCAATACAGGTATCAGAGAAAGATTATTATGATTATCGTTTTGACTGGAGACAGATTGAACGATGGAAGATTGCTGATTCAAGACGGATACCGGAGGGAAGTACAATTCTATACCGGGAGGTCAGGGTGTTCGACAAATATAAATGGTTCATCCTTGGCGGCATACTCTTTCTGGTATTTCAAACCCTGTTGATTCTAAATCTTGTAGGGTTGTACAGAAGGCAAAAGGTGATGACACAGCAGATCATCGAATCTGAAAATAAATACAGAGAGCTGATCCGGGAAGACAGGGTTTTAAGGACCGGTCAGTTAATGGCTTCTCTTTCACACGAGCTGAATCAGCCCCTGACGGCCATTTTAAGCACGGCACAGGCGGGGATCCGGTTCATTGATTCCAACAAGGCAACTCCTGAATTAATGAAAGAGCTTCTTGAAAATATCGTGGAGGATGATAAAAGGACGGCGAGTATATTGAGCAGTATCCGGGGGATGATGAAACTTGAAAAGAGAGAGAAAGAAAAAGTCAACTTAAATGAAATGATCGACGAACTCATCCTTATTTATTCAGGCGAAGCGGTTAAACGTAATATTAAATTGGATGCCAGCCTGAACCCTGAACCGGTTAATATTGTGGCCGACCGGACCCAGATCCAGCAGGTGATCATGAATTTCATCTTAAATGCTTTTCAGGCGATGGATAAGGTCAGTCAACATGACAGGACCGTATCAATTACAGAATTAACAGATAATGAATATGTAACTGTTTCGGTGAGGGATAAGGGCAGGGGGATCGAGGATGCAATCATGGATAAAATTTTCAAACCTTTTGTGACCACCAGGAAGGAGGGTACCGGGATCGGTCTGGCGATCAGTCATTCGATCATTGAAGACCACCAGGGAGAGATCTGGGCCGAAAATATGCCTGACGGAGGCGCGAAATTTTCTTTCAGGCTGAAAACAATTTAGGATGAAGGATGAAGAATGAAGGATGATAACTCCAGCATATTCATTATAGACGATGATGAACCCATCCGGCGCAGCATTTCGTTGCTTCTGAATGCTTCGGGCTATGCCACGGAATCCTTCGCCGGCGTAGAAGAATTTTTGGAAACCGTGGATTACAGCGGGGCCGGATGTATCCTGCTGGACATATTTCTTGAGGGGAAATCGGGACTGGAGCTGCAGGAGGAAATAAAAAGCAAATTTCAATGCCTTCCCATCATTTATATCACCGGCATGGGCGATGTGCCCATGAGTGTCCAGGCATTAAAAAAGGGTGCTGTAAATTTTCTTCAAAAACCCATCGATGAGAGGCAGTTGCTGGATACCATTGAGGAAGCATTACATTTAAGTCATCAGATGGTAATGGAACAAAAAGAAACATCCCGGATCAGATCACTGATCGGCAATCTAACTCCAAGAGAGTATGAAATTTTCAAATACCTCATCACCGGGATGCTGAACAAACAGATCGCGGCAGAGTTGAACATCACCGAGCATACCGTCAAGCTTCATCGCGGGAAGATAACGGAAAAGCTGGGCGTTAAGTCTGTTGCCGAAATTGTTCAAATGGCCGGAAAATTGAATCTCTTCTCCATATAGATAGGTGCACCTCTCCTCCTTCAGAGGATGTATCAAAATGCCTTTTTTAAACACAAAGGTACTCAAAGTACTTCACTAAGGAACACTAAGTTTTTGATAATCAATGATAATACTTTGTGTACCTTTGTGAAAACCTTCGTGTTCCTTTGTGGTTAAGTACATTTGATACAACCTCACGGGGGTTGAGATGTAATCCTTTTTATTCAGTCCCCTCCGCCTGTCTCTATAGAACCAAAGTACTATTTACAAGCCAATTCCCCCGGATTAATTTTGCAATACCTCAATCCCGGTCTTCTCTCCAGGTTGAAGAGGAGGTGTAAGGAGAGAGGTATAATCATGATCTATATCATTGATGATGATAAGTATGTGAGAAGGGGATTTGGGATGCTGCTTAAGTCAGCAGACCTGGAATGTAAGTGCTTTGGGAGTGCAGAAGATTTTCTGGAATCCTGTCAGCCGGTTGAACAGGACCTGCTGATCCTGGATATGCACATGCCAGGCATGGGTGGTTGTGATTTGCTGGAACACTTTATTAAAGAAGAAATCCATGTACCGGTAATTATCATAACAGCCTTTGATGAACCTGCCAGCCGTGAATGTGCAAAAAATTACGGAGCACTGGCGTACCTCCGGAAGCCGGTGGATGGTGAAGCATTGATAGATTTAATCAAGTATTCGGTCAATTCAGTGTAATATAAATCATTCAAATAATGAAAACATTCAGATTACTCATTATTGTACTGTTTGCTGCCATCCTTTCCTCCGTTTATGCTCAGGAAGAGGAAGAACGGAAGATCTTTGAGATTTATGGATTTGTGATGATGGATGCAGGTTATAACGCAAACCAGATCCATCCTGACTGGTTCGATGTGGTCCGTCCGAGCAAGTTGCCTTCCTATGCGGGAGAATACGGCACGAACGGCAATTTCTTTTTCAGTGTCCGGCAGACCCGGTTTGGCACCAAGGCCTGGATACCAACCAGGCTGGGGGATATAAAAACTATTTTCGAGTTTGAATTGTTCGGTACCGGGGTGGATGCCGGTCAGACCACCCTGCGTTTGCGCCATGCGTATGCCGAACTGGGCCATTTTGGCGTGGGGCAGTATTGGAGCCCGTTCATGGATATCGATGTATTTCCGAATACTGTTGAGTACTGGGGACCTAACGGCATGGTATTTTTCAGGAATATCCAGGTACGATGGATGCCTATCATGGGCGATACACGTCTCACATTCGCTCTTGAACGTCCCGGAGCCAGTGCTGACCAAGGAGTGTATTCCAATCGTATTGAGCTTGAAGGCGTTAGTTCTCATTTTCCGGTTCCTGACTTTTCTGCAGAGTACCGGTATGGAGGAAAATTTGGATATGTTGAGCTGGCGGGGATCCTTCGTTACATGGCCTGGAAAGATATGAATGATGATAAGCTTGATCTCACCGGTCATGCGATCGGATGGGGATTGAACCTCAGCTCAAACATTAAATTTAACAAGAGCCTTGTGGGCAGGTTCCAGGCAGTTTATGGCGAAGGCATTGAGAACTATATGAACGACGCGCCGGCCGATGTGGGGATCAAGAACAACTTTGACGATGAAGAACAACCTATCCTTGGTATTCCCTTACCGGTATTGGGAGTAGTTGCTTTCCTCGACCAGCAGTGGAATGATAAGTTCAGCAGTTCCCTCGGGTATTCGATGGTCGATATCAATAACACCGATGGCCAGAATGACTCTGAATATCACAGAGGCCATTACGCGCTGGCCAACCTGTTGTACTATCCCGTCCAGAATGCAATGATGGGTGTCGAGGCACAGTATGGTACACGTGAGAACAAGGATGGCTGGCAAACCAATATCTTCAAGGTCCAGTTCTCATTCAAATACAATTTTGGACATGCATGGTACAAAAAGCAGAAGATATGACCAAACCAAAGCGGATGCTTTTAATGTACCCCACCCCTGCACCCCTCCCCTGCCAGCAGGGGAGGGGACGGGGGAGGGGTAAATGGGTAAATTTCCCGGGGCTTGCCCGGGAATTAAGTTCCAGGGCTTGCCCTGGGGTTCATACCAGTGATTAGTAAAACTCCAAAATTTATTAAACATGAAAAATCATTTAGCTAAAACAGGTAGGATGATGGCCGTTACCATCGCTCTGTTAGTTTTTATTAAGCCATTCAGCATGCAGGCCCAGGATTTAACCAAAGATCAAATTCAAAAGGCTCTTGACGAGGCCTATGCGGAATTCAAGGATGTGAAGGATGGTAAGAATGCGGATTATATTAAAGAACTGGCCAATGTCGATCCCAACATTTTCGGCATTGCACTGGTTACAACGGATGGACAGGTTTACACGAAAGGGGATGTACAATCCATGGTCTCCATCCAGAGCGTTTCCAAAGTCTTTACCATGGCCAAGGTAATCGAGGAACAGGGGCATCAGGCAATTCAGGATAAAATTGGAGTCGACGCCACAGGAGAGGTTTTCAACTCAATCGAAGCTGTGGAGAGGATGAGAGGGAAAGAGATCAATCCATGCGTCAATCCGGGTGCCATCGCTGCAAGCAGCCTTATAAGCGGTGCTGATTCCGCTGCAAAGTGGAAAAACATTCTCCAGGTACACAGCGATTTTGCAGGGCGGAAAGTCGGATTGAATACGCCGGTCTATATCAGTGAAGCCGGGGATAACCTGCGAAACCAGGCAATCGCCCACCTGCTTCTTGCTTATGGCAGGATGTATTTCGATCCGGTGGAAGCCACGGATATTTACACCAAGCAGTGCGCCATCAACGTAAATGCAAAGGACCTGGCGACGATGGCTGCCACCCTGGCAAACGGCGGGGTCAATCCTGTCACTGGCAAAAAAGTGGTATCACCCGAGACGGTCATGTACACCCTGCCAGTGATGGCCACTGCCGGATTATATGACGATTCTGGGATATGGTTCTACAATTCCGGGCTGCCTGCCAAGAGTGGTGTCGGTGGAGGTTTATTGGCCGTTTGTCCCGGTAAATTTGGCATTGCCGTGGTTTCACCCCCGTTGGATGCGGCAGGAAACAGTGTGAAAGCACAGCTGGTGATAAAATATGTTGTGGAGAAGCTGAGAGCCAATCCGTACCTGATCCAACCGAAAATGTAAAAGAAACCTACATAAAGCTTGTGGTGAAGTGAATATATATCCTTTTAAAACGCCCAGCGGAGAGTCAATACTCCGGAATCCTCTCTGAAAAGGTAATTTTGTACAATAGACGTTTCATCTAAATGTAATTAAATAAAACACTATGAAAAAACATGCATTCTACTTGATTGGAATCATCTTCCTGATGGTC